>JAISGL010000316.1 GCA_031263125.1 Opitutaceae bacterium
GGCGAACAAACCTTCCGCATAAAAATCATCCCGCACGACGGCGACTGGACCGCCATCAACCTCCCCCGCCTCGCCGAGGAATTCACGACCCCCGCGCCGATTCTCCTCCAAGGCATCCACGCCGGCGCGCGCCCCCAATCCGCATCCTTCCTATCCATCGACGCCGCCAACATCACCGTCACCGCGATCAAACAAGCCGAGGACAACAACGACCTGGTTTTCCGCTGCCACGAAACCGCGGGCCGCGCGACCAGCGCCACACTCTCGCTCCACTTCGCGAACAAACAATGGACGGGCCTCTTCCGCCCCCACGAAATCAAAACCCTGCGCCTCGACCAGACCAGCGGCCTGTTTCGCGAAACCAACGCGCTTGAAGACTGAAGCCGGATCGCGCCAACTGCAAATCGCGCCAACTTTATCTTACTTTGAAGGCAAAGTATCCAGAAATTTCAATCCTTGCGATATATCTTAATTATCAATTTATCAACATATTATCCGAACAAAAATAAAATTGTCGCGCCAAATGAAAAAAATCCATTGACATATGTATCTACATTAATACCTTTAGGGACAAAACCCATGCCTCCGAAATCCGCACCTCCGAAACCCACGCCTCCCTGCCCGCCGCCATCCCGCGTTTCCACCGGTGCCATCAATCCGCGCCCAAAACCGGGAACGCAACAAACCCCTCCACAAAAACACATGAAATCCCATTCCAATCTCATCAACAGTCCCCGGAAAATGACCACACACGCAACCACCACACACGCGACCACCACACACACAGCCACCGCACACACAACCAGCAAACACGCGATCGGCAAAATCCTTGATTCCATCCGCAAGCTGCGCATCTGGATGCTGGCGTGCCCTCTGCTCATCCTCGCCGGCGCCCCCGCCTTGCTTTACGCACAACAGTCGCAGCCGGCGGGACCCGATGCCGACACCGACGCCGATGACGAGGTCGTCGTGCTGGAGGAATTCTCCGTAAACGCATCCAACAATCCCAGCGAATACATCGCCTCCGAAGCCATCAGCGGCACGCGCACCGGAGCCAGGATTCTGGAAATCCCCTTCAACGTCCAGGTCCTCACCAGCGAGCTTATGGAAGACTTTCAGTTGAATAATGAATACAATGCGCTTCCAACGGTGCCCAGCTATTCGCCCGGCGATGGCGACGCGCGCTTGCGCGGTTACAGCCCCCTGACATTGCGTGATGGTTTTTCCCGCGCCGGCCCTGCCAACATCGCCAACACAAGGCAGGTCGAGGTCATCATGGGGCCGCAATCCGCACTCTACGGACAGGCGAGTCCGGGCGGTATTTTGAATTATATATCGAAGCGTCCCCGTCGCAATCATTGGAACAGGCTCACCCTCGCCGCCGGCAATTACGATTATCGCCGCGCCGAGATCGAGTTCAACGGTCCTGCGGTGAGGAACAAGTTGTACTATATGCTCAACGTGGCGTATAATTATCGCGAGGCGGAGACGGATTACACCTTTTCTGACAGGCGCAGCTATCTCTTTGGACTCACCTGGCTCATTACCAAACGCACCTCGCTTTCGATAAACTGGGAGCAGCAATTTATCAAATCCATCGGCACCCCCGGAATGCCCCAATGGGTGATTGGCGGCACCCCAAACACCGGCAACCCCGCCGCCTCGGGCGGCACGGTCGTCGGCCCCTATGAACAACTCAGGACATTCAACCGCCAGGGACCCTGGCAAAATAATCACAGTCGTTTCGACAGTCTTTCAGCCCTTGTGGAGCATCGTTTCAACCACATATTCAGTGCGCGTGTAAACACTCTTTATTTTCACAGGAATTGGGACGACGAAACCTGGACATCCGGCTTGCAGCTTGACCAGTCAACGATGCGCATGCGCGCCCGCCAGCCTTATAAACGCATATATACAATCGACAATTACGCCATCCAAACGGAACTGCTCTCGCAATTCAACACAGGTCCGCTCGCCCACAAGTTCCTGGTCGCCGCCGACTATGTGCGCGACATTTATCATAATCAGCAGTTTTTCCTGCCCACCAGCGGCGACAATGTAATCGGCAACATCCTGTCTCTCGACACCCGTTTCCTCGACCCCTTCAACCCCAGGTGGGAAACCGTTGATTACAGCCTCATGACACGCCTCGCCACCGACTTGGAACGCATTTACGATCACACCGGCGTCGCGGCCAGCCTGCGCACATTTGCCCTCGGGCAAAAATTGATCACCAGCCTCTCCACCCGCTATTCACGCACCGACAGCGACATCCGGGACCACGTGACGGCGGCTCTCTCGGGAAAGAGCCACGAGGACGGATGGATTTATTCCCTCGGCGCAAATTATAAACTGCTGGATGACGCCGCCGTGCTATATGCCAACACCTCGACCTCCTACGAGCCATCCACCACCTACGACAGGGGGCTTCATCGCACGGTCGCCCCCGAAAAAGGCAACGGCTTCGAGACCGGAATCAAAGGATCGTTCCTGCAACAAAGGATAAACTATACGTTTTCGTTATATTATATAGAAAAACGAAACGTCCGCGAAACCAACCCCCTTTATGACGAACTGGTTTACGGTTCCCCGCAGTACCTGGTCGCGGGCAAAATACGCATTCGCGGCGCCGAACTGGCCACAAGCATGACTCCCGTCAGGGGTCTCGCCATCATGGGAAGCGCCTCTTATATTGACTCGGAAATCACCCATCATGAAAACCCCCTGGCCATTGGCAAACGCCCGGAGTATGTTCCCCGTTATATAGGTTCGCTGATGGCCTCTTACGGTTTCAGCCGCGGCCTGTTAAAAGGACTCCGAATCCGGGCAAACTCCACAATTCTCGGCGACAGAATCTCCCAACACGATAACAACACCCCCAGCACAAAGGAAAAAGAATATATAACCCCCTCCCTTTTTCTCCTGAGCACGGGAGCCTCGTATGAAATCCGGCAAAGCCGCCGCATACGGCACACCATCGCATTGGACATCCAGAACCTGCTCGACAGGGAATATTATTCCCCGGGCGCTTTTTCACCCGGCAGAGGTCGCAGTTATTCGATGACCTATCGCATGATTTTCTGACTTCAACAATGACCCGGCTCCAACAATGACCCGCCGCGATTTTATCAAAATTCCACTCCGCCTCGTTCCCTTGGGAAAATGGCTTGGCGTATCCGCATGAAACGCAACCGTCAGCACGCACACGCTCTCATGAAAACAAAACGCACATTCCCTTTCCCGCGCTCCTTCGCCGCCACTTTCCCGCGTCCCTTTGCCGCCGCCATTCTCACTTTTCTTTTTGCGTCCTTCATCACCCGCGCCTCCGCGCAATCCCCCGCCCAGACCGCGCAACCGCAGACCGCGCAATCGCCCCCCATGGTCGCCGCGCAAATTGAACCCACCGTCCTCTTCGCGAAAAAAGAGCCGCTCCGCCAAATCGCCTGGCTCACCGTCATGAGCACCGCCGGCGCCCCGCTCGCCTGCGACGTCATCATCAAAATCGACGGCGTCCCCGCGACTTCATCCCCCGTGACATCCGCCCCCGCGTCACCCCTGCCCGCGCAAAAACTCACCCTCGCCCCCGGCATCTCACGTCACGACGTGCTTGTGCCCGACATCGAAAAACCGTGCGTCCTCGAAATCGAACTCCGCGCCGCCGGCAAAAACACCGTCCTCACCCGGCTCCGCCAAAACTGGCAGCCGCAGCGCAAATGGAAAATCCATCTCGTCAAATCTTCGCACGAGGACATCGGCTACGAAGGTTTTCTCTGGGAAAAACAAAAGGAAATCGCCGACTTCACCGACTTCGGCGCGCACCTCAGCCGCGCCGCCTCCGCGACCGCCGTCGCCGAGGGCGCGACCACCTCCGGCGGCTACCGCTACAACCTCGAATCGCTCCTCTTCGGACGCTACTACATCGCCGAACGCGGCGAACCCGCATGGCGCAAACTCATCGCCGAAAAAATCAAACCCGGCCTCACCCCGCTCGCCGGCGGCCCCAACGCCGGCGTGCATTTCCACTGGATGGACACCGAGGAAATGGCCCGCCTCATGTATCCCGCGCGCCGCGAATACAAAGACCGCTTCGGCCTCGACATCCCCGTGTTCCTCTCCGTCGACAACCCCTCCATCTCCTGGGCCGGCGCGCAACTCATCGCCGCCGCCGGCTTCAAATACGCCGTCCGCTACGGCCAGCCCTTCCGCACCGGAAAAAACAACGACTACGCCACCACCGGCCTCCCCGCGATTTTTTATTGGAAAACGCCCGACGCCTCCACGCGCATCCTCTACACATGGCGCGGCCACTACGGCATCAACTTCTTTTTCGGCGAAACCGCCGGCGGCTACAACGACCTCTCCGACCTCGGTGCGCAAAACATCCAGCGCCAGCTCCTCCCCGTGCAAAACGGCGCCACCCTCGGCCCCTACCCCTACGACGCCATCCTCGTGCCCTCCTACCAGGACCACGAAATCCCCAAGTGGGACAACCGCGCCCTCACCCGCTGGAAAAGCCTCTACGCCTACCCCGAAATCATCCTCTCCGACCCGTCCGCGTTCCTCTCCTACATCGAAAAAAATTTCGCCGCCGAAATCCCCACCCTCAGCGGCGACCTCAACAACAACTCCGCCGACTACGCCAGCATCGACCCCGAATCCCAAGGCTGGAAACGCACCGCCGCCCGCGTGCTCCCCGTCGCCGAGACACTCAACACACTCAACACAATCAACACCCTGCACCCCGCCGCCTCCACCCCGCTTCAGCCCTTCAGCCCTTCAGCCTTTCAGCCCTTTCCAATCAACCGCGCCTACACGCGCATCTTCGACTACGACGAACACTCCTGGCCCACCAGCCCGCGCGCCGGCGACATCCACCGCT
Source organism: Opitutaceae bacterium (assembly GCA_031263125.1). GTDB lineage: Bacteria > Verrucomicrobiota > Verrucomicrobiia > Opitutales > Opitutaceae > Ereboglobus. The sequence continues at coordinate 4,880 of JAISGL010000316.1, forward strand.
TCAACGCCCAGTGGGGCAAACGCCTCGAAGGCCGCCGCGCTTTCAACGACGCCAGCGGCTACCTCGCGCAAACCCTCTCCGCCCTCGCCGCCGCCGTGCCGACCGGCGAAAAACAAACGCTCCTCGTCTTCAACTCCTCCGCGCAACCCCGCACCGGCATCGTCACCATCAACACAAAAAACCTCCTCCAACTCGCCGACGTGACCGCGCAAAAACCCGTCGCCACGCAATACCACCCCGCGCACCGCTCCACGGTTTTCATCGCCGAAAACGTCCCCGCCCTCGGCTACAAAACTTTCGAAATCACCGGCGAACAACCCGTCACCGCCACCACCGCCGCCGCAAAACCAACCTCCGCGCCCGCCTCCACCGACCCCGTCATCGAAAACAAATTCTACAAAATCACCCTCGATAAAAACAGCGGCGCCATCACCAGCATCATCGACAAGGAACTCGCCAGGGAACTCGTCGACACCAAGGCCGCGCACCAATTCAACCAGGCCGTCCTCGTCTCGAAAAAAACCAAGGAAGGCCGGCAAGGCTCCACCTACTCACCCAAAAACGGCGCCCTTTTCGAACGCGGCACGGGAGGCGCGGGCGGCGCAAGCGGCGCGGGAGGCCCCGTCTTCAACCAAATCTCCGCCACCATCACCGACAAAAAACTCGGCGGCGCCACGCTCCGCCAGTCCGTCCGCCTCTACGCCGCCCTGAAACACATCGAAATCATCAACAGCATCACGCACCTCGGCATACTCGACACCGCCAGACACACCGACCGCTACAAAGAAAACCTCTTCTACGCCTTCCCCCTCGCCGTCCCCGGTTTCACGCACCGCGCCGAGCAAGCCGTCGGCACCGTCCGCCCCCACGACGACCAGCTCCGCTTCGGCTCGCACGACTACCTCGCCGTCAACCGCTACCTCAACACCGGCAACGACGACTTCACCGTCACCATCGCCCCGCGCGAAGCCTCCATCTTCCACCTCGGCGCAATCCGCTACAACGAGTTCTCCATCGACTATAAACCCGGCGCCTCGCACGTCTTCAGCTATGCCTGGTCGAACCGCATGGCCGGACTCCTCGCGCTCACGCCCGACGACCTCCGCGCGCACCTCCACTACACCATCACCTCCTCCGCCGGCCCCTGGAACAACGGCGCTGCCACGCGCCTCGGTGACGCCGTTGCCAGCCCGCTCCTCGCCATCCGCCTCCCCGCGAAACAATCCGGCCACCTGCCGCCGGACTCCGCGAGCTTCATCTCCATCGACCAGCCCAACATCCGCCTCACCGTCCTCAAGCACTCCGAGCAACCCGGACGCGGCTGCATCCTCCGCCTCGTCGAGACCGCCGGCAAAGACACCCCCGCAAAAATCACCATCAAAAATCTCTCCGCGCGCCTCAACGCCGCCACGCTCACCGACCTCGTTGAAAACGACACAACCCCGCTCCCGCTCCGCGACGGCGTGCTCACGCTCGACATCAAGGCAAACACCGTCGTCACGCTCCGCCTCTATAACGACGACGCGCCGCTCCCTGCCCCGCAAAACATCACCGCCACCGCCGCGAGTGATTCCGCCATCACGCTCGCATGGGACGCCGTCCCCGGCGCCGCCGCCTGCAACATCTACCGCAGCACCGACCCCGACGCCCCCGCCACCGCCGCCACGCTCATCGCCGTGACCCCGCCCAGTCCTGTAGGGCCTGACCTTGCGTCAGGCCGCGAACGTCCCCATGCCCCCGTCACCAATCCCGGCGCGACACAAGGTCGCGCCCTGCAAACTCCCCCCGCCACCGCGAGCGCCCCCGCCCCCGCCGCTTCAGCCCTTCAGCCTTTCAGTCCTTCAGCCCTTTCCCCCGCGCCCCGTATCCACTTCACGGATACAACCCTCAACATCGGCACGACCTACCATTACCAAATCGCCGCGCTCGCCCCCGCCAATTCACAAGGCGCCATCAGCGAAAAAATCTCCGCCACGACGCTCGACAAAAACACCACGCCGCCCCCGCCCGTCACCGAGCTTGGCATCGTCCGCCTCTCGACGACATCGCTCATGGTCTGCTGGGAAAAATCCCCCGCGCCCGACATCGCCCGCTTCCATGTTTTCCGCTCCGAAAAATCCGATTTCTCCGACGCCCGCGAAATCGCCATCGTGAAACCCGGCGGTTATTACCTCGAACATTTCACCGACGAAAATCTCACGCCCGGCAAAACCTACCACTACCGCGTCTTCCCCGAAGACTGGGCGGACAACCGCCAGCCCGATTCACCCGCCGCCTCAGCCAAAACCCCGCGATAAATTTCACCCCGCCCAACCCGCCCAACCTGCCCAACCCGCCCAACTCGCCCAACCCGCCCAACCCGATTTTCCACAAACCTCCCGCCAAACATCCCGTCAACCCTCCCGCCATGTTGCGCCCTCTCACACTTCTCACATCCCTCAAACTCCGCACGCTCTTCCCCACCCTGACCGTGCTATCCGTCCTGTCCGCCTCCCCCTCCCTGTCCGCCTCCCCCTCCTTGCCCGCCCCCGCCGCTTCAGCCCTTCAGCCCTTCAGTCCTTCAGCCCTTTCCTCCCCCCTCCCCGCCGCCGCGCAACCGCCTCTCGAACTCGTTTTCGAAACCAAAACCTCCGCCGACAACGCCATCATCCCCGCCTCGACCCGCGCGATTCGCACGCTCGGGTTTCACAAAATCGGCTCCGGCCCCGCGCTCTACGTGTACTCTGGCACGGAACCCCCCGCGCACACCCCGCGCGGCGGACGCAAAACAACGCGCCCCGCCACGCACTACATCACCGCAAAATCCGAAGACACCGGCGTCGCGCTCCACTACACACTCTCCGAGGAAACGCCCGACGTCCTTCAATTCGGCGCCATCGCCGACGCCACCTCCGAAGGCCGCTCCACGCAAACACCCGGCAAACCCGCCCACGACAACACCGCCGCCTTCAACGACGCGCTCGCCTGTGGAAAAGGCGCCCATGTCCCCGCGGGCCGCTATTGGATTGCGGGCACCATCCGCATCCTCGCCGACGGCTCCTCGCTCCACGGACAAGGCCCCGGCGGCGCGGGCCAGGGCGGCGCCGAACTCATCTTCGGCCCCGGCGCCGCCGACTGCATCCAGGTTGGCGACGGCGAAAACCAACTCCGCTGGGCCAAAATCACCCGCCTCGCGCTCAGCCCCAAACTCCGCGCGGGAGGCAACGCCATCTTCGCGCACTTCAACTACCAGCTCACCCTCTCCGAACTGCGCATCAATTCCCCCTACAACGGCATCCGCCTCTTCCGCGGCATCGGCTTCATGCTCAGGGACATTGTCATGAGCGGCATCCGCGCCGGCGACGGCGACGCCTCCGGCCCCCGCGAAATCGGCTACGGCATAAAATTCTCCGGCGCGCCCGCCCTTTACGACAAAAACACCGGCGCGGAAACAAAACGGAACACTCACGTCCTCTACCTCGAAAACATCAGCTTCGGCGGCGCCCGTCACGAAACCGACCCCGCCAACTGGACCGTCGGCCTCTGGTGCGCCGAAAACGCCGCCTCCGTTAACGGAGCCACCGTGAAAAACCAAAACGTCCGCCACGGCGTCTACATTTCCCGCGCCGCCGCCGTCGATGCCGGCGACACGCTCCTCGTCCCCGAAGGCTACCGCCTCATGCCCCCCGCGCGCACCGACGCCAAAGGCAAAACCCACCGCCACGGAAGCGCGCAATATCCCCACGAACCGGGCGCCGTCATCAACGACAACCGCCCCTTCCAGGACCTCACCCTCTTCTACCTCGGCGGTGATTTTCTCGGCGGCGAATACATCTACAATGAAAGCGGCTCGGGCGTCGCCATCCACAACCCGCACTTCATGCGCACCTATCAAGGCAACACCGTCTACATGGGTGCCGCCGCGAAAGACATGAGCATCCACGGCGGCCAGGTCATCGGCGCCTTCAAGCACGGCTTCGACATGAACGGCGAACGCTGGCACATCAACGGCGTCCAAATCTACCGCCACTCGCTCGACACCGCCGGCCGCCGCGCCCACGCCGGCAAATACTCCGCCATCCACGTCGGCGCGACCTCGGTCGGCGGCGACATCGCCAACTGCAAAATCGGCAACGAACCCCCAGGCACAACCGCGCGCGCCGGCAGCACCGTCCGCTTCGGTGTGGACATCGAAAAAGGCGCGCGCGGCACATGGATTCACGGCAACCGCTTCCACGGCTGTCTCGAAGCCAACATAAACAACAAATCCGGCGCCGAACTCCAAACCGAAGGCAACCTCATGGGACCGGTTGAAAAATGACCCCCATCGTTTCCCAAGCCACCAACCCAACCGCTGATGAACACAAATATTTCTATTATCCGATGATATTACGCGAAACCCAGTTCTTGGCAGGGCGGTCTCGCCGGGACCGCCGCGTTCGTCACCCGTGGCTCTCGGCGGTCTCGGCGAGACCGCCCTGCCAAAAAATATCCCTGCGTAACATCAGTTATCCGATATTATGCAGCCAAAGAGATTCAAAAGGCGCATGCGTCGACGCGATTGAGCGAAGGCAACGCGAATGCCTTTCCTGGCACAACGCGAATGCCCTCCCTTGGCACAACGCGAAGTCCGTCCCTGGGAGCGCGGGCATCTCTGCCCGCGAAACGCCGTGCGCCCGCTTGGTGTATCTCGAACACGCATCGCGGGCAAAGATGCCCGCGCTCCCAGGCGCTGCCGCATAACACCGGTTATTATTTTATTTCCCGCCCCGCATTCACCATGATCAAAAGCTCCCTCGATAACAAAACGTACGACATCATCGTCTGCGGCGCAGGCTCCGCCGGTGTCGCCGCCGCCTGCTCCGCCGCGAAAGCCGGCGCGCGCACGCTCCTCCTCGAACGCCACGGCTACGGCGGCGGCATCCTCACTGCCGCGATGATTCACACCTTCGACGCCATCAAATCCTGCGCCGACAACTCCGTCGACATTGTCGCCGGTTTCGCGCGCGAACTCGTCGCCGAAATCCACGCCCTCGGTGGCGACGCCACGCGCGACAACCCGCCCGAAGTCGTCTGCGTGCATCCCGAGATGCACAAAATCGCCATCGACCGCCTGCTCGCCCGCGCCGGCGTGGACGTGCTCTACCACGCCTGCGTTTGCGACGTGCTCTCCGACGCCGGCACCGCCGTCACCGCCAACGCCGCCGCCAACACCGCCACCGCGAACAACCGCATTACCGGCGTCGAAGCCGCGCTTCGCGACGGACGCGCCCGTTTCCACGCCCCTGTCATCATCGACGGCACGGGCGACGCCGAACTCGCGCTCCACGCCGGCGCGCCCTTCGACATCGCGCCCGACATCCAGGCGCTCACCTGTCACTTCCGCCTCGGCAACGTCGCCCCCGGCCACGACTGGAGCGAATGGGAAACCATCACGCGCCGCGCGCTCAAGGAAGCGCATGACGCCGGCGAAATAAAAGTCTACGGCGGCCCGTGGATCATCCGCCTCGCCGACGGCGAAATCTCGGTCAACGCCACGCGCGTTTTCGGCAACCCCACCGACCCCTCCGCGCTCTCCCGCGCCGAGCAGGAAGGCCGCGCGCACATGCTCCAAATCTGGAACATCCTCCGCCGCCGCGCCCCCGCGCTCAAGGACAGCTACATCCTCTCCGGCTCCTCGCAACTGCACATCCGCGAAAGCCGCATCATCCGCGGCGAATACGTGCTCACCGAAGAGGACATCCGCGCCTGCAAACGTTTCGACGACAGCATCGCCGTCGGCGCATGGCCCGTGGACATTCATCCGGTGACAGGTTTTTCCGGCGTGCATCCGCACAAGGAAAACCCGTTCGCGCCCTACGAGATTCCGTATCGCTGCCTCGTCCCGCTCGCCGTCGACGGCCTGCTCGTCGCGGGCAAACCCATTTCCACCACGCACCGCGCGCACGGCTCCACGCGCGTCCCCGGCACCTCGCTCGCCACGGGCCAGGCCGCCGGCGTCGCCGCCACCCTCTGCGCCCGCGACGGCACGCCCCCGCGCGCCCTCGACGCGAAAAAACTGCGCGCCGCACTCCTCAATCAAAACGCCATCGTCTCCGCCGCATGACAAAACAGGAGCACCACGCCCGCGCAAAGAGCACGCATAATCCCAACACCAATTCAAATCGCCCCCTGCTCACTCACCCATGAACGAACCACCAACCACATCCTCCGCCGCCACACCCGCCACGCCGCCCGTCGCACCCTCCGCCTATCGCAAAATCCGCTGGTGGATTGTCGCTCTGCTTTTTGTGGCGACGCTCGTCAACTACATCGACCGCCAGGCGCTGGCCGTCCTGAAGGACCCGATTTGCACCGGCCTCGGCCTCAGCGACGCGGAGTTTGGATTCCTCGGCACCGCGTTCCTCATTTCCTACATGGTCATGTACACCGTCGCGGGACGCCTTATCGACCGCATCGGCATCCGCGTCGGCGTGACGGCGTGCGTCGCGCTCTGGTCAGTCGCGAGCATGCTCACCGGACTCGC
>JAISGL010000352.1 GCA_031263125.1 Opitutaceae bacterium
GCGGCATCTTGCAACAGCTGTGATTCGGAATCTCCCGCGACAAATTCGAGCAACAGGTCAACGTCTCCGGCGACCTTGCATTTGTCCTCCAGCAATTTCAAAAAACGGCGCCAGCGCGCTTCGCCTGCCGCGAGTGGAAGGCGCGTGCCTGCATCGGGCCACCAATGAAAAACATGCACATGATGCAGGCGCGCCAATATGCCTTCGAGGCTTCGAACACAGCAGTCGTCGGATTGTCCGTTCGGCGGCTGCCAGAGTGAAAAAATCGCCGGATGTGTTGCATCGGCCAAAAACGCCTCAGCCGATTCGGGGGTGTCGGCAAACGTATTCGAATGATATTCAAACGCGATCGCGCGCCCCGCGGCTTTCGCGATGCCGGCGATGCGCAACGCGTCATCAAGCGCGTGTTTTCGATGATCAGGACATTCGGCCTCCTTCATGCGCGAACCGGCCCACACACGAATCACCGGCGCGCCAAGTGCCACGGCGGTGTCAAGTATGGAGGCAAATGAGACGCCCTCCTGCTCGCTTGCATCCAGGCGATAATACGACGCATATGCCGTGATCGCGATTCCCGCGTCACGCGTGCGCCGGCCCACGGCATTCGCATGGACTGTGTTTCCCGGCGGCGCATGCACGTCGCCTCCCCACGCCAGACTGCTCCACCAGTCCGGCTTCCGCTTTCGCGAGCAGTTCGTGCTCCCGCTGCTCGTTCTCGCATATGCGTCTCATCTCCTTAAGCTGCCTCAACAGTTTTGGACGGCTTTCCAGCCATTGCCCCTTGTGCTCTTATCGAGTTGCCCAGCCTTTTCTTTGGTTTTTTTCATCTCCCTCCCTTACCATTTTCCCTTTCTACTACCAATCGCAAGTATGCCCGATTTTTTCAGGGTTATTTTTTGGCTTGGCTGGGGAAATTGCGAGGCGCATCGTTATGAACTTTTTACAAATACCACTAACTTTCAACTATGCGCGTGTCTTTATCAACAATTCCCAAGCCCGGCCAACTTGTTCGTGTGCGCACACGGCATTGGATTGTTGAAGAAATACAGCCTTCTGGAAATGGCACATGGATACGTCTCGCTTGTGTTGAAGATGATGCCCAAGGCGACATCAGTGAAGTCATCTGGGATGCCGAACTCGACGCTCGGATTGTTGATGCCGAAGCCTGGAACAAAATCGGCGAAAAGGGATTCGATGATCCGCGTCGATTTGCCGCCTATTTCCACACACTTCGCTGGCATTGTGTCACTGCGACCAGAGCGGAACTTTTTCAAGCGCCATTTCGCGCCGGTATCCGCATCGACGCCTACCAGCTCGAACCTCTCCGCAAAGCACTTTTGCTTCCCCGTGTGAATCTTTTCATAGCCGACGACGTTGGCCTTGGGAAAACGATTGAAGCCGGTCTGATCACAACCGAACTCCTCTTGCGTCGCCGCGTTCGCGAAGTCGTCGTGACCTGTCCGCCATCCATGCTGAAACAATGGCAGGATGAATTGGATTCCCGCTTCGGCCTTCGCTTCGAGATTTTGGATCGCGAATACGTCGAGCGCATCCGTCGCGAACGCGGTTATGCCGTCAATCCGTGGGATACATTTCCCCGTTTTCTCATTTCCCAGCGACTCCTTATCGACGAAAGCCACGCTGCACCGATGCGCGTGTGGCTTGGCAATCTACGCCCCGGCAGTCTGTTGATTTTGGATGAAGCGCACCATGCCGCGCCATCCAGTGGCGGGAAATACGCCATCGACTCCAAGATCACTCGCGCGATTCGCGATGTCGCGGAACGTTTTGAACATCGCCTTTTCCTTTCGGCAACGCCGCATAACGGCCATTCCAACAGCTTCAGTGCGCTCCTCGAACTTCTCGACAACAAGCGATTCATGCGCGGCGTAAAAGTGCGCAAGAAGGATATCGAAGCGGTCATGGTGCGCCGGTTGAAGTCCGACGTTCGGACTATTGCGGGCGGTTTTCCATCACGCTGTGTGGTTCCGGTGGAAATCACCGCGAAGCCGGATACAGTTTCCGAACTTCGTCTCGCCGACCTGCTCAACGAATATGCAGAAATCCGTCGTGACCGCTTTGCGTCCTCAACCAAGCGCGAACAAACGCAAAGTGCGCTCATTCTCTCAACGCTTCAACAGCGTCTCTTCTCATCCATTGAGGCTTTCCATCGCACGCTCGGCGCGCATCGACGCGCAATGGAACGTGCTTGGGGTGCCGGAAAATCCGCCGGCTCCACGGCGCATCGCCCGACTTTGGCATCGGATGACATTAACAGCCTGACCGCCGGCTTTGATGGCGATGACGAACGCTCACAGTTGCTCCCAAATCAGAAGGAACCCGAAGCGGCGGAACAGATGGAATCCGAAGCGGCGGACGCATTTGCCGCGTTTACCGAATCCACCATTTTCGACACGGCATCCTCCTCCTCAATCGCTGCCCAAGAGCGCACGCTGCTCGACGAGATGGCGCGTCTCGCGGAGCAGTATCGTTACAAACCCGATGCACGCATTGCCCACTTGGTTGACTGGCTTCGGAAAAACGCTTGTCCCGGTATTCGTCTGCCCGGTCCAAACTCTGAGACGCCATCAGCAATGGCCACGAAATGGTCGGACTTGCGCGTTATCATTTTCACGGAATACGAAGACACCGCCCGCTATCTCCGGCAACAACTCACTGCCGCCATCGCCGGCACCGACCAGGCCGAGTCGCGCATCGAAACCTTTCACGGCCCCACATCGCCCGAAAAACGTGAAGCGTTGAAACGCGCCTTCAACGAGCCGCCCGCCCGCCACCCGCTGCGCATTCTCATCGCAACCGATGCCGCGCGCGAAGGTCTCAATCTTCAGGCGCATTGCTGGAACCTCTTCCATTTCGATCTTCCCTGGAATCCCTCGCGTCTCGAACAGCGCAATGGCCGCATCGACCGCAAACTCCAGCCCGCCGACGAAGTCTTCTGCCATTATTTCATTTACAAGCACCGCCCCGAAGATCGCGTGCTCAGCGCGCTCATGCGCAAAACCGAGACCATTCGCAACGAACTTGGCAGTCTTTCCGAGGTCATCGTCAAAACACTTCGCAACGGTATCCGACGTTCAGAAATCGATGCCACCGCTGCCAAAATAACCGATCTTGCCGACGACTCCGAAAAACAAGCAGCGCGCAACGACGAGTTGGAAGAAGCCGCCGAAAAACGCCAAAGCGACCTCCGAGCCGAGATCGAAATCTTGCGCAATCGCATCAATACCGCCCGCCAGTGGATCGGCCTCGATGAAGAGCAACTCCGCGAAACCCTCAACCGCTCGCTTGAACTCCTCGGCGCTGCTCCTCTGCAACCGCAACCCACGCTGACGCCAAAAGGCGAACCCATACGCTACGCATTCCCGAATCTTCAAATTCGCAAAGGCATGGATGCCCGCTGGTCGTCCACGCTCGATACGCTGCGTCCGCCACGCGATGCCGGCCAGGCAGTTCTCAAATGGCGTGGCGAAGCGCCATTGCGCCCCGTTGTTTTCTCACCGCCAACCGGCGTCGATGCCGGCACCGTGCAACTCCACCTTTCGCATCGCGTCGTCCATCGTCTCCTCGGTCGCTTCCTGTCGCAGGGATTCGTTTACCACGATCTTTCCCGCGCGTGCCTCGCTCAATCCGATGACGCCATTCCGCGCGTCGTTCTCCTCGGACGTCTCGCGCTTTACGGCGCGGGCGCCGTCCGCCTTCACGAAGAGTTGATCAGCGTCACCGCGCGCTGGATGGATCCCGCTGATCGCAAAAAACCGCTCACTCCCTACGAACGCGACGGTAAAGCCGACGACCGCGCCTTTTCCATTCTTCAGAATTCACTCAAAAAAGCAGGCACGAGCACACTCTCATCCGTCGTCACCGGGCGTCTTCAAAAAAGCATGCCCCACGATATTCAGGAGCTTCTTCCTCACCTCGAACAACGAGGCGGAGTCCTGCAAACCGAGGCTGCCGAACTTTTGACAAAACGCGGACGCATCGAATCCGAAGCCCTCTGCACGACGCTTCAGGAGCAACGCCAGCGCGTTCTCCGTGAATACCAAAAAGCCGGTTCCGAAGCCGGACAGATATTTTTCGCCGGCATCAACGACGATGAACGCAAACAACTCGCCGCCGACCGCCGCCATTGGAAACGCTGGCTCGAAACCGTCGATGAAGACATCGCTCGCGAACCGAGGCGCATTGCCGAATTCTATCAAATCAAAACCCACCGCATTGAACCCATCGGGCTTGCCTATCTCTGGCCCGTTACAGGCTGAAACATTATGAATGCTTCAAATAGCAATGGCAGATATTATCATCTTCCCGTCGTTTATCGGGACGGAAAACTATCAGCGGCTGACGGTAGAAAGCTCCCGCCGCTAAAAGATTCCACATGGGGTGAACTCGTCATCCCCTTGGATTCGCTTACTGGCACGGAAGCTGGCAGGCGATACCTGTCAGGGGATGAGCGTGCTCTATATATACCCCAAAAATGCCTTTGGGCTTTTGTGAGCACGAGAAAAACACCGGAACATTTAATCAAATTTGTTGAACAAAAAAACACCCGCAATGGAGTATTTTTATTTGTGCGCTTTGTTCTCAAAAAAGAACTGAAACTGGCAGGTTCGGGTCGAACGGCGCGTCTTATGGAATGCGATTGTGAAATCCCGGCGCTTCAAAAAAAGGCCGCAAAAAGCGTTAATGAAGCATACACTCGCATCTCGGAAGCGTTTGAGCCTGCACGCCGGTCCCATACGGGCAATGTGTTCGATAAGGTCTTCTTTGAGTCCGCTAATAATGTTCTTTTTCCGCTAAGAGAGCTTCGAAACGGCAAAAACTCCTAACTTCATGTCAGCACCCGCCCCCAAAGATCCCGCACTTGCCGACCACCTTGCGTGGCTGGGTTATGTCCAGCCCGAGGGTCTTGTCGTTTCCGCACAAGGACTCAAGGAATCCCAAGCCATCATTGACCGCGCTTCGCTTGCCGGTCTCCAAAATCGTTTTCTCCCCTTTGTCAGCAACCTGCCCACACCGACATCCCGTGACGCCGATGCCACGACTCCCGGTATTGGCGACCCGTTCCGCTTCCTTACCGAATTTCTCGAATGGCCGCTCGATCATGTCACCGGCTGGGATGTCGCGCATCCCCTGCCTGAAACCCTGACGGTTTCGCTTCCTGAATATCACGAAACCCTTTCGCCAAATCTGGCCGTCTCGCGTCTGCAACCCAAACCCGGCGAGTCGCCTTGGCTGCTCTTGGTTCAAACACTGTCAATCGGAACAGATTTCGACAAACCGTCCGCGGCCCTCGAACACAATAATTGGAAAGCCTCGCCTGCAAAAAAATTCGAACGCCTGCTTCGCGAAACTCAAATCCCCATCGGCTTGCTGGCCAATGGCGTTGCGTTCCGGCTGGTTTACGCGCCGCCCAAGGAAAACTCCGGTTCGATTACCTTTCGCGTTGACCAGATGAGCGAATTGCCGGGGCGTCTCATCCTCGGCGCATTCCACCTGTTGCTCAATGGCTGGACGCTTTTTAACGCCCCCGGGGAAGCCCGGCTTCCCGCGCTCCTCCAACGCAGCCGAGATTGCCAGGCCAGCGTTTCGGAAAAACTCGCCGGGCAGGTTTTGCACGCGCTTTACGAACTTCTCCGAGGCTTTGAAGCTGCCGACGCCATCCGCAAAGGCGCGCTGCTCGGAGAACTCGCCGCCAGGCATCCGCAGGATATTTACGGTGGTCTCGTCACCGTGTTGCTGCGCATGGTCTTTGTGCTGTTTGCCGAGGATCGCGGACTCCTTCCGATTGGCGGCCTCTACGTTCGCAATTACTCCATGCACGGTTTGTTCGAGCGCTTGCGAGCCGACAACGAACGCCACCCCGACACGATGGATCAGCGTTACGGCGCATGGGCGCAACTGCTGGCGCTCTTCCGCATTATCCACGGCGGTTGCGATCATCCCGAACTCAGAATGCCCGCGCGCGAAGGCCACCTCTTCGAGCCGGATCGCCATCCATTTCTCGAAGGACGCGCCAGCCGCCACGCGCCGCTTGAAGCGCTTCCCTACGTCAGCGACGGTGTTCTCCACCGTATTCTCGAAAAACTCTGCATTCTCGAAGGCGAGCGTGTCAGTTACCGCACGCTCGACGTCGAGGAAATCGGCTCCGTTTATCAAACGATCATGGGCTTCGGCGTCGAAGTTGTCACCGGCACAGCCATCGCGCTCAAAGGCAAACGCAAGAAAGGCGCCGTCCCTGCCGCGCCTGTGATCGACCTCGAAGCCTTGCTTGCGGAGAAACCAGGCGACCGCCTGAAAATGCTCGCCGGGCAAGCCGATACCAAACTCACCGGCGAAGCCGAGCGCGAAGTCAGGGAAGCCTCAACGGTGGACCACCTGCTCGCGGCACTCGACAAGCGGATCGACCGCAATTCAACGCCTTCGCCCGTTGGAAAAGGAGGTCTCGTGCTCCAACCCAACGACGAACGACGCCGTTCCGGTTCCCACTACACCCCGCGCTCTTTCACCGAGCCAATCGTCCGCAAAACGCTCGAGCCTGTTCTTGCGCGCCTCGTCAGCCCCGAACTCGCAACTGTCCCGGCTGATCGTTCGCCAACACCCGCGCAAATCCTCGATCTCAAAGTTGCCGACATCGCTGTCGGTTCCGCCGCATTCCTGGTCGAAGCCTGTCGCCAGCTTGGCGACGCCCTCGTGCGCGCCTGGGATAAACATGGCGGACGCCCGCCGCTCCCGCCCGACGAAACCGAGGAACTTCTCGCCATGCGCGCCATCGCGCAACGCTGTCTCTACGGCGTTGACCGCAACCCCATGGCCGTCGATCTTGCAAAGTTATCCCTCTGGCTCGCTACTCTCGCCAAGGATCATCCCTTCACCTTCCTCGACCACAACATCCGCTGCGGCGACTCACTTGTCGGCCTCACGCAAAAACAAATTGAAGCTTTCACATGGGAAGAAAAAACCGCCGATAAACAATCGGTCTTTGGGCAGGACTTCTTAATCAAACGCATCAAAGCCGCCACTACTTATCGTCGGGAAATCCTTGAGGGTGGCGACTACATGAACCCGGGAACCAAGGCGGAAAAACTCAGGGGTGCGGATGATGCCTTGGATGAAGTTCGATTTGCTGGTGATCTGATAATCTCCGCCTTTTTTTCCGCTGACAAAGACAAAGCGCGAAAGCAAAAACTCGAAGCCCTGCGCGAGCGCTACGTGGCCTGTCACACCAGCAAAACCTTCGACCCAAATCTAAAACCACGGGAAGAAGTGGAAAAATTACGGTCAGGAGACAAAGCTGTATGGCCGTTTCACTGGGAAATTGAATTTCCAGAAGTATTTGGGCGTGAAAATGGTGGGTTCGATATTATAATCGGAAATCCTCCTTATTTAGGCTCAGTCGGCCTAGCTAGAAGCAATGCTGAAAATTACACTGAGTTTTTGCGTTGTTTTTACCCAAGAACGGCTGGCAAAGTTGATTTAGCAGCATTCTTTATTCGCCGAGCCTTTGTCGTGCAACGGCAGGATGGAGTGCTAGGGTTTATTACGACACAAACAATCTGCCAAGGAGACACACGATCTTCAGGACTCGCCTATATACTGAAAAATTCGGGGGTTATATATTGTGCGCATAAGCGATACAAATGGCCAGGGGCAGCCTCAGTAATCGTGAGTGTTGTGCATATAGCTAAAACAAGTAAATTTCACAAGTGTGAATTGGACGGGAAATTTATTCCGAGAATATCAGCGTTTCTCCTAAATGGGCATCAAGACGAAATCAAAATATTGATGCGGTGTTCACCCTTTGCTGGCCTTGGAAACAAGCCCAACGGAAAGTATTTTTGTTTTTCGAATAGTGATTCTCATTTGCCGCTCACATTAAAAGATGACCTACTTGCGACTGTCAAAGGAGCCGACAGAATAATTGTTCCTTACATTGGTGGAAATGAGCTTAATTCAATGATTGAAGATTATGATGAACGATGGATTGCCGACTTCACAGATATACCACTTCTTAACATCAATGATTATAAAAACATCCTAGACGCAATGAAGACATTATTGCCTTCATCCCACCGTGATGACTGGTGGAAATTCGACCATACAGCGGTGGACTTGCGACGAAATATTCGAAGTTCAAAGGTCAATGAGATTTTATGTATAGCCGAATCCAGTGACACGCTTTCATTTAGGTTCCTACCAGTAAAGTATTGTATATCTAACGCTGTTGTAGGTTTTTCTTCTGAAGATATAGGTCACTTTGCGTTATTACAAAGTCAGAGTCATCAGATATGGGTTCGTTCAGTGAGTTCAAGCCTTAAAGATGATCCGAGGTATGTTCCTGATGTGTGTTATTTTAGCTTTCCATTTCCTGAAAATTGGGAATCGAACAATTCTTTAAAAATTGTTGGGAAGATTTATTATGATTTTCGTGCCGCATTGATGGTTCGCAATAACGAAGGCTTAACCAAAACCTACAACCACTTTCATGATCCTGCGGAAACCTCGCCTGACATCCTCAAACTGCGCGAACTCCATGCCGAGATGGATCGTGCCGTACTCGACGCCTACGGCTGGACGGACATCCCCACCGATTGCGAATTCCTGCTCGATTACGAGGACGAGGATGACGGCGAAGCCGAGGGCAAGGCGCGCAAACGCAAAAAACCGTGGCGCTTCCGCTGGCCCGACGCCGTTCGCGATGAAGTCCTCGCCCGTCTCCTCAAACTCAACGCCGAGCGCGCCGAACAAGAACGCCTCACCGGTCTTGCCGCATCCACTTCCAAACCCACCACAGGAGCCAAGCGCGGCAAAAAGCTGAAAATTGCGAAACCAGTTAGCGCAGAACCAAGCCTGTTCGTGAACGCCTATCCTATTGATACTGCCGACGAGCTTATTTGCTCACTGGCTTTGGAATTGCTGGAATGGCATGCGCCGATGCCAAGAATTGAGCACATGACGGCGTTACTTTTGTTTGTTAAACAGGATGTCTCCAAGAAATTATTTCCAGAACTTTATACAAAGCAGACAGAAAAACTTCTTGGCTCTGTCTCTAACGAAATCGAAATCCTTCTGCAACGTGGAATCACATACAATGAATGTCTTAACTACCTTGATCAACACATGCAGGCCATTGCAGTAAATGCAAACCCAAGCGAACTCCGTATGGGATTAAATTATCAAATGAGAAAAAATGATTTTACCCGACATGCCGGATTGGGCGCTTTTGCATTCACCCTCTTACAGAAATATGAAGAATTAAAAGCCCGCCTGATCAAAACGCCACAGGAAGAAAGTGCTGTTCTAACAGTCGAGAATGAACTTACAAAACATGCTGCAAAATAAGACCATTCATCATGAATCTCACATTTCAACTTAAGCAAAAACCAGTTAGAGCCGCTCCTGATGTATGGGTGAAACGAGTGATCATCTATTCCGAGCTTAAACCTACACCAACGCCCATTCGAGAAGTATCCTTGCGCAAGGGCCTGAATATTGTGTGGGCTGAGGAGCCGGAATCCTCACTTGATGATAACGACATCGCAGGCCACAGCGCAGGCAAAACCACCTTTTGCCGGATACTTCGCTACATCCTCGGAGAAAAGACCTTTGCCAATAAACGCAATACGCAGGCCATTAAGTCATGCTTCCCAAGCGGGTATGTGGCTGCGGAATTGCATGTTAAAAAGAAATCCTTCGCCGTTCTCCGTCCGATTGGCATGAATCGAAGTTCATACGTTATGGAAGGTGGCTCCATCGAGGAAATCATAGAGGGACGTGGTGTTAATGCGAGTGCGACCCAGGAGACCTATGTTACAAAGCTGGGACTTGCAGCAATCGTTGAGTCTGAAAAGCTCAAATCCGCAACCGTTGCGAGAACCAATCAGCCAATCCAGTGGGATCACCTATTGGCGTGGTGCACACGGGATCAAGAAGTCCGATTCCAAAATATCTACGAATGGCGTTCATCCCGCAGCGATTCGGAATGGCCTGCATTCCGCTTTCCAAAATCAGACCCGCTATTTGTAATGCGTTTGATTTTGGGATTGTTTATTGACGCTGAACTCCGGGCTGAGGAAACACTGGCTCAAATGCAACAGAAATATGACAAAGATGCCGCTGAGATAGAACGACTGAGGATGGAGCCGGAATACTGGCGCGATTATAGTGGCGCCGAGTTGCGTCGCCAACTTAAAGAATTGCTCCCCAGCGATGCTGCCAATATCGAAATGGCATCTCTTATTTCCGATGATCCATCTTCGCTTTTCCCTGATCTCAAGAAATTCGTTGATAAGGTAAAATATGAATTATCAGTAAAGCTGGATCAGCTTGAAAGGCAGCTACGGGAACTGCAAAAAAATATGGATACAGTCAATGAATCCTTGGCGCCGCTGAAGACTGAATATGGAACTATTCAGGAGTTGTTGGAAACAAATAATGATATTTCAAAAGAGAGCGAGCAAGCAGTTCGGGTTTCGCAAATACCCACTTCTGATAAAAAACGCCTTTGCCCCTATGGGCTGATTCTCGTTGGCAATTGCACCCATATTAAGGATCGCGATTCTCGCAACCCAGCATTGTCAATAAAACAAAAACACATTCAGGAACAAGCGGCTGCCAATCTTTCGATTGATCGAAAATCCCTGCAAGCGCGACTTGTAGAAATAGCTGAAGAAATCAAAGACTTGGAGACGAAACGGAATAATCTCTCAATTGAATTCGTAAAATTAACGGCTGGGATTGCTGAAAATAAAAACCTCTCGACATCCATATCCGATAGATTTGTTGAATATAGCGCTTGGACTGAACGCAGTTATGACATAAAGAAATATGCCAAGCTGAAGGAAAAAGCAGAGGCGTTGGAGACATTGAAAGAGAATATTTTCAAGGCCAAGACTGAGCTAAAGACATTGCTTACCACCCATAATAAAAATCGAAAATTGATTGAAGAAATCTTCTCTCAGGCTACTCGCAGCGTATTGCCGAAAAGCAATTATGACGGCGTCGTTAGTTTTGAAGACCGTATGCTAAATTTCCAAATCATCCATAGGACGACAATGAGCGGGGAAGCAATTGAAACGCTGGCTGTCCTGCTATCCGACCTAAGCTGCATGATTTACAGCATTTATTCAGAAAATTCCCTATTGCCAAGCTTCCTGATTCACGACAGCCCACGAGAAGCCGACCTTGGCCTGCGGATATACCACAGTTTCATTCGTTTCACTGCCGGGATACATGAGAAATTTCAGACTGCTGGCGATTGCCCATTCCAATACATCCTGACAACAACCACACCGCCACCCAAAGATATGCAAACCGACGAAATTGTCCGGCTAAAACTGGATGCCTCGAAAAAAAATGAACTACTCTTTAGACGTAATCTCGCCAATCCGCCTGATGACAGTCAACCCGAACAACTGCTTATGATTGAATAGCTAGGAATTTCATCATGGAACAATCAAAAAAATACATCTGTTGCACTTGCGTAAAAGAGACTTATTTAAGTTTACTTATCCGACGCGAAGGCACTCAAACAGTTTGCTCTTATTGCGAGGAAGAAAATCAATGTATAAAAATTAGTGAACTTGCTGACAAAATCGAATTGGCGTTTGAGCAACATTATCAACGAACGTCAACGGAACCTGACAGTTATGAGTATACCTTTATGAAAGAAAGTTGGGAACGGGAAGGGGATGAAGTCTTATATGTGATTGCTGATGCTGCGGGAATCGACGAAAACGTCGCTAATGATATTCTGGATATTCTTGAGAAATCTCATTATGATCATCACAAAGCCAAAGTGTGGGAGGAAACTCCCTTTGCACGTGACGCGCATTATATTCCAAATTCTCCCGACAGTGGCGAATACTATAGGAAGTGGCTGACCTTTGAAACTCATCTCAAAAATGAAGCCCGATTTTTCAGTAGATTTACGCGAGACATATTGAATGATTTGTTTGAAAATATAGAGACACTCAAGACAAAGGCTGGCGCACCTGTCATCCAAACGATCGGCCCAGATACAGCACTTGCACATTTATATCGTGCAAGAGTGTTTCAATCACGCGATGATGTTCTGAAGGAAGCATTATCTTATCCATGGAAAGGTCTTGGCCCGCCACCATCAGTTGCAGCAACGGCAGGCCGCATGAATGCACACGGTATTTCAGTTTTTTATGGTTCTACATTTCCAGATACGGCAATTGCCGAAGTTAGACCACCGGTGGGAAGCCGTGTGGCAGTCGCAAAATTTGATATAATTCGTCGGCTGCGTTTATTGGATGTCTTAGCTTTACAAGAAATTTTTACCGATGGCAGTATATTTGATCCCGACCACCTAGGACAAATTCAATTATCGACATTTTTGAGACACCTGAGTCGTCGTATTACCAAACTAATTATGCCAGATGATGAAGTTTTTGAATATTTGCCCACCCAAGCGATTGCGGACTATTTGGCGTCCGAATGCATGTTGGACGGTATCATTTTCCTATCTGCCCAGGCACGTGATAAGGATCAACTCAACGTTGTCCTTTTTCATCATGCTTCCGCTGTTGAAATTCCCGAACTACCAGAGGGCACGGAAATTGAAGTCAGACTTGAGAGCTTGGGTGAAGACAGCCCATCTCTTGATTATAGGGTTTGGGAGAGCGTTCCGACTGAAATAAAAGCACCGAATTCCAAAAAGGAGGGACGGCTCATGATGCTGAGTCCTGCCTTCGAAAATGATAAATGGGATGCACGACAACCAGCGCTACGGATTGATGTGAAGCAAATCGCAGTGCATCATATCACTATGGTCAAATTCACGTATGATTCGTATGAAATTCACAGGCGTCGTTCTACAAACTCGACAACTACGTCTGATTTTTGAATAGCTTTCATGCTAACGTATAAACTATTTTTCCTATCATGACCTCCGCCGAAGCCCGTGACAAAATCCTCGACGCCTTGCGTCTTGACCTCGTCGGCCCTTGGGCCGGGCATCCTTACGAACGTGAGTTGCTGCCTGAAACGCCAACGCGCTGGTATTTAACCGGTTATCTCGTGCCGGAAAGCGCTCCGATTGAGCAGCGCACGGATGCCGAGGCCAAGGATGATGTTGACGCCGGTGGCGAGGGCGCTGGCGGTGATGAATGCGCAGCGCCTGACAAAGAGGCTGCTCCGCCCAGTTTGCTGCCCAGCTCAATGGGCTTGAGTGTATTGGTGTCAGAAAAAACCACGAAGATGGAGGCAACGGTCACTTGGGGAGAATACGAGTGGGAAGCTCCTCTTCAAAAGGAGCCGGAGCCGGAACCGGAAGACAGGGGGCTTGGGGTGAAACCCGCGGAGGAGCCGGAGGCATATGGGGAAAGCGGCGGCAATCCGACTTCGACCGTTGGTAAAGAAGCGCCAAAATCGGTGGTGGCGACATCCGTCGGCAAAGGCTACCGGAGGCGTCCTCGCATGGAGACACTGACGTTTGCATTGCCACCGACGGATGGTCCTGAGCATGAATGGCCCGTGCCCAACAGCGCCGGACCCAAAGGTGGCCCGTTGCACATTATCGCGACACTTCGCCCCATCACCGCCGATACGCATGGCAGGTTGCCGGTAGGAACGCGTGCATTATGTGTGTTTCTTGTCAACGGACGGCATGCAACTGACAAGGCGTATCAAGGAAACGCATTCCAATGCCGGCTGCATTTGACGTGCGCCGACGGGTTTGTGCCACGTCCGGATCTGCGCGACAACAATAACAACACTTCGTGGGATTTGCAGGTGGCGGATTTGCAATATCGCCGCGCATTCGACTTTGTCGCCGGCATCGGTTGTGCGGCCGAAACGGTTGGCTTGGTGGAGGGGCAGGCATGTCATGAAGTGCAGACGTGCTGGATCCCACGCGCGGAGGTGGAATTTGTCGGACATTTGGAGGCGGACACATTGCCAGGCGTTGAATTGCGAATGGAAGCGCTGGCAGGCATTGCGAGTGCGGCGGACGCGCAATCCAAGTTGTCCGCATTGGTGACACATTACCGGAAGTGGATCACGGATCAGGCTTCCGTGATAACGGGCGATCTGGCCGGCGATGCGGAACGAATCAAAATAGCCAGGGAATTGATTCATCGCGCCACCATCGCGGCGAAACGCATGGAGGCGGGCATTAATCTCCTCGGCATGGACGACGTGCGGGAAGCGTTTTGTACGGCCAATCGCGCCATGGCACGACAGGCGCGTCAGCGTGAAATGCAACGAACGGGCAAACCGCCTGAAGAGGCCGCGGAGCCTGCATGGCGTCCGTTTCAGTTGGGATTCATTTTGCTCAATCTGCGAGGTCTGCACGATCCAGCGAACGCTGATCGCGAGTTGGTGGATTTGCTCTTCTTCCCGACGGGTGGCGGCAAAACCGAGGCGTATTTGGGGCTGGCGGCGTTTTCGCTGGTATTGAGACGCCTGCGAAATCCCGGCCGGCGCGGCGCCGGCGTGGATGTGCTCATGCGCTACACACTTCGCTTGCTGACGCTCGATCAGCTCGGGCGTGCCACTGCATTGATTTGTGCTTTGGAACTGGAACGGCAGGAAAGAATAAAGGCAAACGACACCTCGTTGGGAGACTGGCCGTTTGAAATTGGTCTGTGGGTTGGCTCCGCCGCCACGCCAAACCGGATGGGAAGCAGCGGTGACAAAGGACCGGGGGCCAATATGACGGCACATGCACGCGTGCGCGCGTTCAAGATGAATTCTGGCATGAACCCTTCGCCTGTGCCTTTGGAAAACTGCCCTTGGTGCGGAAAAAAATTCGGCACACAATCCTTCAGGCTTTTTCCAACCGAAAATAATCCGAAGGACCTGCGCATTACATGTGTGAATCCCCAATGTGCATTTACGGGAGACCAACCGTTGCCCGTCCTTGCGGTGGATGAACCCATATATCGCCGGTTGCCATGTTTTCTCATTGCGACGGTGGACAAGTTCGCCGCGTTGCCGTGGATTGGTGCTTCCGGGAAATTGTTTGGATTGGTCGATCGTTATGATCAGGATGGATTTTATAATGCGGCGGAGCCTGGCAGTGGAAGGGCACAGCCCCTCGGCGGGCCGCTCTTGCCTCCCGGTTTGATTATTCAAGACGAATTGCACCTTATTTCGGGTCCGTTGGGAACAATCGCCGGAGTTTATGAAACGGCAATCGGGCGACTGGCGGAGCGCGATCTTGATAATGACAAAAAGTTGCGACCCAAGATTATCGCATCGACCGCGACCGTGCGACAGGCCGGCGCGCAAATCCAGGCGCTTTTCGCGCGCGACAATACGGCGATTTTTCCGCCTGCCGGCCCGAATCGCAGAGATTCATTTTTCGCCCGGACACGTCCATCCACGCATACTCCCGCGCGCCTCTATGCGGGCATTGGTGCACAAGGCCGAAGTCTGAAGGTCGTGTTGCTTCGCACGACGCTCGCGTTATTGTCGGCAGGACAGCGGCTCTATAAGGACATAGGAGGCAGGAAACCTGACAATCCGATTGATCCCTACATGACGCTGCTTGGCTATTTTAACAGCCTGCGCGAACTCGGTGGCTCCCGACGAATTGTGGAGGATGAAGTGACCAGTCAGCTCCGCCGCTACGGCAGCCGGCGTCGTTTATATCCCGGGGATAATCTCTTTATCAAACGTGAAATCGGAGAGCCGCTTGAACTTACGTCGCGCGTTTCCACAAATCAGGTTGCAGAGGCGAAGCGCCGTCTGGCACAGCCATTTTCCGAAACGGATCATGTTGATATTGCGCTCGCGACAAACATGATCTCGGTCGGCCTCGATATTACGCGTCTCGGCCTTATGGTTGTGCATGGGCAGCCAAAGATGTCATCTGAATACATTCAGGCGACCAGTCGCGTCGGACGTGATGCGAAGCACCCGGGACTTGTGCTTACGTTGCTCAATGTCCACAAGCCGCGTGACCGTTCACACTACGAAAGATTCGGGTACTACCATACGACGTTTTATCGCGCGGTCGAGGCAACCAGCGTGACGCCGTTTTCCCCGCGCGCCCTTGATCGCGCGCTCGCTGCGGCGTTGATCGCATTTGCCCGCCATAATTTCCCCGGGTTTGCCGCGGCAACGGGAGCCTCGGAGGTGTTGAATAACAGAACAGGTCTGACTGTTGTTGCCGATGCTTTCGCTGAGCGGGCGGTGGAGCATCGAAGCGGAATGTCGCAAAGCGATGAGACAGTGCTTCGATTGAAAATCAGGGACCGTTGCATCGACTTGCTGGATACTTGGTATGTGCTGGCCGATGCCGAACGGTTGAAAGGCGTGCAGATTCAATATGGCTCGGAAGAAACAGGCAAACCACCGCTCTTGCACGGCTTTCTTGACGAAAAACTGGATTCGTTATCGGACGGTTATAAAAAATTCCGCGCCAATCGCTCAATGCGCGACGTTGAGCCAAATGTCGAATTATTCACCAAAGAGCTAAAGGACTAATATCATGAGCAAAAACGAAATTCGAGCCAGCCAGTTGCTCACCACATTCGGCGCGGGAGCGATGATGGATCAACCGGACGGCTCCGTTATTATAGGCGGATTGGATTCCTGGCATTATGGAGCAAATCCGCCGCCGATTGTCGAAGAACCCCGCCTGTTGGCGAAACTTCGCGCGCGACTCCAACGCAACACGCTGACACTTCGCACACCGCCGCCATCAACGGATGATCCGACGGCAGGCAGACCGAACATCACGGTTTTCAAATTTCCCCGCTGCTATTTGGTACAAAAACCGGAGCCGCGCATTGATTACACCGGCCAGCCCATGCCGGAGCATATGGGATCACGCCGGCGGATAGCGCTTCAATCCGAGTTGAATAACGGAAAATTTGCCAGTGAAGGGAAGAGGTATGAAGTTGTGCCCCTGCGTTTCGTAAGAGCGTGTGAACATGGACATTTGAGCGATATTGACTGGCAGGCGTATGTGCATGGACATGCCGGCGGATGTGGTGCGCCAATCTATCTTGAAGAGCGCAGCACCAGCGGTGCGCTCGTTGACGTCGATGTTATTTGCTCGTCTTGCGGAGCCAGGCGCACACTTGCCGACGCAGCGATAAAAGGAACGCGCGCGCTTGGCCGCTGTGATGGGCGGCGCCCGTGGCTCGGAAACTACAAACAAGAACGGTGTTCGTTGTATAGCCGCCTGCTCATTCGTAGTGCGAGTAATGCATATTTTCCGCAAATTTTGTCGATCATATCGATTCCCGACAAAAAATCCCCTGTGGATGATATTGTCCGCCAATTGTGGAACGACGGATTGAGTGTTGTTGCAAACGACGTAAAGACACTGAATATCATGCGGCAAATCCCAAACATAGCCAATCGGCTGGCTGGAATCCCTGACGCCGAGGTGCTGGCAAGTGTGGCGCGCATAGCCGCGGGTGTCGCAGCTTTCGTGGAACGCCCCGTCAAGGAAGTCGAATATGAGGCGTTCGCGGAATCGGCGGAAGAACTCGGCTCGGACCAGCCCGATGGCGACTTTTTCGCGCGCAGTTTGCCAAAAAACCATTGGACTGCGCCATGGATGAAAGGCATCAGGAATGTCATATTGGTTCATCGTCTGCGTGAGGTGATCGCCCAGGTGGCGTTCACTCGATTCGAGTCTGTTGGCACGGACATCAACGGCGAATTACCGGATGAGGAGGAAATCTCGTTAAAAGTAAATCCGGCCCCGCTTGGTCAATATGTGGACTGGTTGCCTGCCGTCGAAAATCGAGGCGAAGGCGTGTTTCTCGTTTTTGATGAAACACAGATAACAACCTGGGTTGATCGTCCTAAAGTAATTGCGAGAGCAGTGGTGCTGAAAGATGGTTTCGATGAATGGAAGAGATTGCACAAGAGTAGCAAACGACAATTCCCTGGCGCGCCTTATTATATGCTGCATACTTTTGCGCACTTGTTGATGACGGCAATATCCCTTGATTGTGGATATCCGGCATCATCGCTGCGCGAACGCATTTACGCCTTTGAAACAATACCTGATGGCAAACGGTGTTTTGGCGTTCTTATTTATACTGCGTCATCAGATGCCGAAGGGACATTGGGAGGGTTGGTCGAAGCCGCGCGGCGCATATCGGAATTTGTCCGCAAGGCGCTCGATCTAGCCACACTCTGTTCCAACGATCCGATTTGTGCGCACCATGCGCCGGGGGAACACGACCACGCTCTGCTGCACGGAGCCGCCTGTCATGGTTGTGTGCTCGTTCCTGAAACTTCGTGCGAACAACGCAATGAGTTTCTGGATCGCGCGCTTGTGGTGGCGACGGTTGAAAACTGTGACGCCGGTTTTTTTGATATCGCATGAAATACGATGTGGATAAAATCCTTGAAAACATATCCAACCCGCACCTTGCGAGTTTCGCGCGCGCTGCCGGGGCTGGGTGGGTGCATGGTGAGTCTCCGTCATCTGCGCTGGCTCCATTTGCAGGAGAATATGCAGAAGCACTTTTGAAGTGGCTCCAATCGTTCGAATCGCATGGCTTTTCAGCCGGGCAAATCGAGCGAATGCTACACGCAATCATGGCCTCGCGGAGAATGATCCAGCCGGTTGTTGCCGACCTTGTCGTTTCCGGACCGGAGGCCCTTGGGGTGCCTACCGCGGATACATACAGTGTCGTTCAGGAACTTTTCCGGGCGGCTCAATATGAAATCGTGATTGCTGGATATGCTTTTTTTAACGGCAAACTCCTGTTTGAAAGGCTCGCTGAGCAGAAAACGAAACGCCCTGACTTGCGCATTATATTCCATGTCGATGTGCCTCGCAAATTAGGAGACACGACATCCTCGGACGCATTGGTAATGAAGTATGCCAGCGAATTCCGGGAAAAGCATTGGCCATGGAATCCTGCGCCGGAAGTTTTTTACGACCCTCGTGCGCTTGAGCATGACTCCAAAGCCCGCGCCAGCCTGCACGCAAAAGTCGTATGTATTGATCGAAAAAAATTATTCCTCACATCTGCCAATTTCACTGAAGCTGCTCATCAAAAGAATATCGAGATGGGCCTTCTCAGTGCGTCTCCTTATCTGGCGGAACGTGTGGCGATGTATTTTGAAGCGTTGCGAGCAGATGGGCGTTTAAGAACGCTGCCATTTTGCAAGTCAGGATTCCACTATATCTCAGCATAATCCAAGTCATTTTTTTGATTCAAGGCATCTCCTGAAAATCCCGGTAGTGGCGCACGGGTAATGTCGGCCCACGGGACCCGCGCGTGTGCTGTTGCGTGTGGCGGAGAAGCACCCGAAAGCCGTATTGGACAGCGGTGGGGTGACATTTGCGGTGGTGAGGAAGTTTTCTCAGCGCGATGCCTGCGCGGCAGCATGGTGGAAAGCAGGCGTAATGCCATGATTTTCACGAAACCCGAGCCACCCTGCTTTGGTTACATAGCCAATACAAACTCTCGATTTTGTTTGGACTGAGCGCGTTCCTCTAGAGATGGTGCCCGGAGGGGGACTCGAACCCCCATCTCGTTTTTACCCTTTGACCGGTTTTGCTTCTCCTATGAAAAGAACATCTTAAAACATCTTGACACATCATAGAACGTTGCCACTATGGTTGCCACTAACTTCCCATCATGGCATCACTTCGCAAAAAACTCCGCTCTCCGTATTGGTTCGCGTGCTTCTACCTGCCCAGTGGCGGACGCACGCAACGCAGCACAAAACTGACCGAGCGCAAAAAGGCCATGAAGCTCGCCTTGCAATGGGAAGAGGCGGCGGCCAAACGTATCACCGAGGCGCAAGCGCGCCGCGTATTATCCGACATCTACGAGAGCATCCACGGCGCACAGCTCGCATCGCCCGCGGTCAAAGACTTCGCGCAACAGTGGCTCGCCCGCAAAGAAAAGGAGGTATCGCAAGTCTCGTATGCCTCTTACAAGGGCGCGGTGGATAAGTTTGTGAAATCCATCGGGGACAAGGCCGGCGATCCGCTGCACTACATCACGCCGGCACAGGTCGCGGCGTGGCGCGACAAGGCCGCCGCCAAGACAACCGCGCGCACGGCCAACAACAAATTGAAAGTCATCCGCGTGATGTTTCAATCGGCATGGCGCGACGGCCTCCTGACGGACAACCCCGCCGCCAAGGTAACGGCATTGCGTGCGGAATCAGGAACCCGGCGCGCGTTCACACTGCCGGAATTGAAACGCATCCTTGCCAACGCCTCGATGGAATGGCGGGGCATGATCCTTGCCGGCATCTACACCGGCCAGCGGTTGAAGGATATTGCATCGCTCACTTGGGCAAACGTGGACATCGCAGAGGAACAACTGACCCTCACGACAAGCAAGACCGGCAGGCACCAAGTCATCCCGATTGCCAGACCGCTCCTTTCCTACATCGAGGAATTGCCCGCCTGCGACAACCCCGCCGCGCCCCTCTTCCCTTCCGCGCATCCGCTGGCAATACGCGCCGGCGGCACGGCGGCGTTAAGCCAGCAATTCCATGCAATCCTCGCCTCGGTGGGGCTGGCAAAGGCGCGCCCCGCCAAACACAGCGGCGCCGGCAAGGGACGCGACACCGCCCGCGAAACCGGCTCCGTCTCATTTCATTCTCTCCGGCATACCGCCACGTCTCTGCTCAAACGCGCCGGCGTGTCGGAAGCCGTGGCGCGTGATTTGATCGGCCATGAGTCCGCCGAAATATCCCGGCACTACACCCACATCGACACCGCCACCAAGCGCAAGGCAATCGCCATGCTGCCTGACATTTTCGCAGTGAAAAAATGAGACGGACGCTGGCGGAATTTCCGCGCAACAGGCAATCCGCACTCCGCGCACAAGACCGTTGGTGAAATATCTGGGATTTTCGTGGTGTTCAAAAAAACACCATGATCAAAACCATATCAAAACCAACGTTCGTCTCCCTCCCGACCAAGGGGGGCGATGAACATTTCAACCTCTCCAGGTCAAACTGGCTCGACTTAGAAAAGCGCGGTCTAATCCGTCTCGTGCGCCTCAAGAAACCGGGGTGCATTCGCGGACGGGTTCTAATACCCTTCGCCGATGCGGAAGCCGCCCTGCGCAAACTAGGGGGGCTGACATGAGCAACCGCAACGCCGCCCGCAAAATCGCCCGCGCCCTCGCGCGCGGATGGACACGGGCTGAATTTTTCGGCCCGGCACGCTGGCTTAAACTCCGCCCGCGGCGCACCGGCCGTCGTGCCCGCTCCCATAAGCGGATTGGGGGTGTTCGATGAATGCGAACACCACGGATAAACAAAATGAAACCGGCGGGGCGGGGCGGGACGCCTTGGGCGAAAACGGACGGCTGCCGGGGCTTCCGTATTCCGACCCGCCCGCCGCCGTCAAGCCAACCGCCGCCGCCGGCAAACCGCCGGATGTGCTCACCCCCGCCGTCTTGGGTTGGGCTGAGTTTGACGCGCTCGCGATCCCGCCCCGCCCCGCGCTGCTTGGCGATTGGTTCAAGGCAGGGGATTACGGCGTTGTCTTTGGCCGGCGCGGCCTTGGCAAAAGCTGGCTCTCCCTCGCGCTGGCCTGCGCGCTGGCACAGGGCCGCGACCTGGGGCCGTGGAAATGCCCCGCGCCCCGCCGCGTGCTCTACGTCGACGGCGAAATGGACATCGGCGATTTCCGGGGTCGCGTGCGATCATTGGACGGCGGTTGTAACAACCTGCTAACGCTTTCGCACCAGTGCGTTTTTGACCGAAGCAAAGCCAGTCTCTGCGCATCCGAAAAGTCACAGCAGACGGAGATAACCCGATACTGTGAGGGGAACAAAATTGACGTGTTGGTTTTGGACAACGGCGCGTGCTTGTTTCGCGGCGTCAAGGAAAACGACGCCGACGATTTCCGCGACGTTATCGAGGGCTGGCTACTTGACCTGCGCAGACGGGGGATCGCCGTCATTCTTGTGCTGCACGCCGGTCGCAACAACGCGATTCGCGGCAGTTCAAAAAAAGAGGATGCCGCCTTTTGGATATTGCGCCTCGATGAGGTTTCCGGTGGCGGTGGGGCGGGGGCGAGATTCCTGACCCGCTTCGCGAAAAACCGCAACGCCGTCGCCGACCCGCCCCCAATTGACTGGCACCTTGAGCCAGTTGACGGCAAGACGCGTATTACGCACAGGATTGCCGACCCGATGGTAATTTTCCGCCAATGGATTGAGGACGGTCTGACTAATTGTGGGGAAATTGCCGAAGAAATGGGTGTTACAAGAGGGACGGTTTCCAAGATGGCGACACGCGCCATAAGGGAGGGCTGGTTGAGCAAGAAAGGGAGGGAATATGCGATTGTCTGACCTCCCCACCCCACCGGAAACGACTGGAAACGAAGTAAACGAAAACGGTGCCTTCGTTTCCATGTTTCCGAAAACCCCGCTTCCAGGGCGTTTCCATTTCTCCCCTATGGTGGAAATGAAAAAACGCCTTCGTTTCCCGTTTGTTTCCGTTCGTTTTCCCGTTTCTGCCTATATATACAGGCAACGGGAAACGAAGCCGGAAAAAGGAGGGTTTTGCCATGCTTGACATGACCCGTCTGGAAAAGCCAAAGCAACACGCCGGAAAGCTCATTTCCGCCTGCCCCGCCTGCCGCGAGGAGGGGCGTGACAAGGCCGGAGATCACCTCGCCGTTTTCGCATCCGGGGCGTATCGCTGCGCCGTTGATGACAGAGAAGGACACAGAAAACGCATCTTTGAACTGGCGGGGATGCGCG
The DNA here is from genome assembly GCA_031263125.1 of Opitutaceae bacterium. Taxonomy (GTDB): domain Bacteria; phylum Verrucomicrobiota; class Verrucomicrobiia; order Opitutales; family Opitutaceae; genus Ereboglobus. The sequence goes on from JAISGL010000352.1 coordinate 22,707, forward strand.
AGTCCGCCCCGCCGCCCATTGCGCGCCGTCCCGTGCTCGCCCCGCCGCGATCCCGCCCCGCCCCACCAACGCCCCGCCTTCCGGCACTGCGCCCGTTAAACGCAACGGAAATGGCCCGCCTCGCGGAGCATCGCCAATGGCCGTCAACCACCGGCCTGGAATTGCTCACGGCGCGCGGGATGCTTTTTCATGGCCGCGTCTGGGATGGCGTTGGCGGCGCCGGCATGGAGCATGACGCATGGATCGTGACCGACCGCACGCGCCGCAACGCACAGGCCCGCCGCCTCGATGGAAACCCGTGGCGATGCGGCAAGGCCAAGACGTTGCGGGGGTCAACCGCTGGCTGGCCGGTGGGGCTGGCGGAATCGCGCCCGTATCCGCACATCATGTTTTGCGAGGGCGGCCCGGACTTCCTCGCCGCGTTGCTTGTCGCGTTGTTGTTTGGATACGCCGACACCGTTGCGCCGGTCGCCATGTTTGGGGCGGGGTTGTCGCTTCCCGCCGACGCGCTGGGTTATTTCACAGGCAAGGCCGTCACGATTGCGCAACACGCGGACACCATTCACGCGGCGGGGCAGAATGCCGCGCAACGTTGGGCGGCGCAGTTGCGCGATGCCAGGGCTGCGTCCATCCATTTTGCCGACTTTGCACAGGTGCGCATGGCATCCGGCAAACCCTGCAAAGACCTCGCCGACTTCGCCACGACACTGCGCCCGCCCGTCCAACCAAACCCGCCGCACAGCCTCTGCCCCGCCTTCCAACGCCATTGCGAACTGGCGCCGCTTGGGGGATACGCCTGCGAAACCTGCCGCCCTCAATCGCAATGAACCCACGCCGCAAACAACGCACCCGCGCCTTTGAATGCGCCCGCGCCATGCCGCCGCTCACCCACTGGCGCGACCGGTCTCAACCTTGGACGCCGGCGCAATCCGATGTCGTCGCATGGCTCGCCAGCCAGCCCTCCATTGCATCCTACATCTTCAACAGGGCCGCTGACGCCGGAGCCATTGTCTATGACGTGGAGCGCAAACTTTGGCGCGGCGTTGGGCAACCGGCAATTGCCGCCCCGCCGCCATTGGCGCCATCGCCCGCGCGAAACAACACATCCCCCGCCCCGCCCCGCGAAAGCCCCGCATACCGCAAGGAACGGCGTGCGGCGGGGCAACCGGAAGCATCCACCACCCACCCGGCAAGGTACTTCCGAGGGGGGGAGACGTGAGGCTGGAAAAGGGGCGCAAACCTTCCGTAGTCAGCGGGGAAAATGCCCCCGTTAAAAAAACCGACACTTTGCCACCACAACCGCACCATGAAAACACATACCACGAAACCGAAACCACACATCACGCCGTCCTATGAAATCGGCGAACCCGCCGCCCGGCTCCTCGACGGCAACGTCATCAACGCCGCCGGCCTTGCCCAGGCGTTAAGCGTCAGCCTCCCGCAACTGTCACGGCTCAATGCCGGCGGCGTCATTTTCCGCCACTCGCAAGGCAAATACCACCTCGCCGAAAGCGTCAGCAACTACTTCGCTTACAAATCGCACCCCCTCTCGGTAAAATATGACGAAGCCCGTGCCCACGCCGAAGCCGAAGGATACGCCGATCCCGCCGGGATTGCACGCGCCGCGACTGCATGGCCTGTTCCGCCAAGCGATGTCATTGAGATTGTCCGCCAGCGGCGCCAACCCTTCGTCACCTATACCGCGTGGTCTGTTGAGCCGGGAAATGACGTTGAGACGGCACGCCGGCGGTGCCGGAACTTTGACGTGGTGGCGCAGGTCGCGGAGTTTCAACGCGCGTTGCGGATGCGCCGCATGTGCCGGCGTGATGGCGGATATAAGGCGGAACACTGCGACGCCGCGAGTGCGGAAACCTTTCAATTGCTGAAACACATTGGTCTCAACGACAGCGCGCACGCAACGTTTGACGCACATTGGAGGGCGCATGATGAAACATGGACGCCCGCCCAAGCCAAGACGAGCAAGGCCGCGGCCAAGGCACTGAACAACCAGTTGCGCCGCGCCGAGGTTGCCGCCGCCGCGGTCGCCGGCGAGGAAGCCGCGCAAGCCTCGCGGCGGGGCTGATGACGGCGGGGCGGGCGCATTTGGGTACTGATGCCCCAAAAGCATCAGGAGCCAAAACAAAGTCCGTCAAGGCATCAGGCGCGCCCCGCCGCCCCGCCGGCCTTCGCCACCCCGCCGGAACCCCGCCAAACGCAAAGGGCGGCATCTGGCGGGGCATCAGGCGGCGGGCAACGCATCGAGTCCGCCCCGCCGGCACCGCTCACATCATACCCAATCCCAAGGCATCTCCCGATCAAGAGCCATCATTTTCCTCCCTGCCGCCTCCCACAGGTCAGGAGCGATAAACGGCTTGAGTGTATCAACGATTCTGCATTCACGCCTGTTATGGAATTCACGACTCTTGAGGCATTCGTCTTGGTATTTCTCTTCATGGCTCATCAGTATTTCAAATGCCTTAAGCATCGTCGCGCGCGTGGCGTGATCGCTGGTGTGGAACGCCTCGAAGCGAAGCTCTTCGGCGATTTCCTTGAGTGATTTTCCGGGTGTGGGTTTCATGCCGCCCTCCCTTGCTTTTTCGCGGTAATCCCGGCGTGAGTCATGGTCACGCCGCAACGGTCGGTGTCTGGTTTCATTGCGTCTGCTCTTTCTGTTTGGCGCACGGCGTCGGCGTTCTACGGCCTGTTCCGTGCGATTGATGAAACCCCGTGTCAGACGATGGGTAGAACTTGGGTGCCAGACGTAGCACCCTCCACCGCCCAACACGGGGCGATTGGCGTCTTTCGTTTATGCAGGCGTTCTACGGCCTGAAGGGAACGAAGGCGGGGCGGGCGGCGTTTGTCAATGCCCGAACGATGTGTTCTTTTGTGTTTGTTTGTGTTCTTTTGTATTCGTTTATCTGTCAATATGCGCAGGGAAATGTCCTTATTTTTCCTTGTTTGTCCTTATGTGTTTTCATGCGTGTCAACGTTCGCATTTGTTTGCGTTTGTTTGCAAACGGGGCCGCGCTTGGGTTTCGGACGATGGGTGGGTCTGACGGTGTGGCGATGGCGGGGCAGGGTGACACGGCCCGTTGAAAACAAATAGAAACAAACGGAAACATAAGAAAACATTTCCTCACGCATATTGACAGATGTTTGACGTATAAGAACAAACGCGAACAAATGCGAACGTTGACGGGCGTGAAAACACATCCGCGAATAATCCAACGCAAGGGCGATTAACGCCGCACTTGTTGCCACTCTCGTTGCCACTTTGTCCTTTTCACATTTCCATGAATCCAATAACTTATTGGAAATAAACATGTTTCTCAACTGGTGCCCGGAGGGGGACTCGAACCCCCATGCGGTTAGGCACAGGCTTCTGAGACCTGCGTGTCTACCAATTCCACCATCCGGGCTGCGGAAGGCGGAAAAAACACACGGCATTGTCCCATGCCGCAAGCATAGAATTTTGGCCGGAAATTTCGTTCGAAAATTTCACTTGGGAGTTTCGCTTGGGAATTTCGTTCGGGAGTTTCGCCTGTTTCATTCTTCCCCGGCGCGCCCGGCCACTGTCACCGACCACCACGGGCCGCCGCCGCGCACCGCCGACCAATACCACGCTGACACATCCGTCCATGCTCCGCCATTTTCGTCATGCCAGCGTTCACGCACACGCCATGTCTCGCCATTGAGCGTCGCAAAAAACTCCGCCCACATCACACCGTTTGCATCACGCACCAGACCGCCGGGTTTTACCGTATAACCACTCGCGCGAAAACAATCCGCCGCCGGATGCACTCCGCGCGATGCCTCGCGTATCCAACGCATGACCACGATTCGGTTGTCAGCTTGTTTGAAAACCGCCGTCTGACCCGAAAACCCCGACGCGAATGCCGCCGCTGTTTCCGGTTTGCGCAAACGAATCCACGGTTTGCCCTCAAACATCTCGGGCCAGCCGGGGAAACCGGCGTCGGTTGCCGCCGGTTTTGCGCGCAGATCGGCAAACGGCAGGAGCGCGGTTATCGCACACGCGGCGACAAACGCGGCCGCACAGGCAGGGCGTTGCAGGCGGTCCAGCCAGAGCCGCGAGGCATGCGAAGCACTTGTGCCATCCGGCTCAACCGGAGGCTGACGGACTGCGGGCTGGCGGACTGCGGGCTGCCAGACTGCGGGCTGACGGACTGCGAGCTGGTGAATCACGGGGTGGTGAATCACGAGCTGACGGACGGTCGCTTGCGCCCGGCAAGCACTGCCTTTCAATCTTAATCCCAGCCACAACACGCCCGCCGCCAGTGCTGCGAACACCGCCAGCCCCACGCCTTCGTGCGCCCATTTCGGCGCGTTCCACAAGCCCGACTCGATAAAAAACAACACCGCCGCGCGCACTGCGTTGCCAAGCAGGATCGCGACCAGTCCCGACGCGCCAAGCGCGAGCGTCCGCCATGCGCCGAGTCGCAGCCATGCCGCAAACGCACATGTCAGCACGCCGCCCGTCCACAGCATGTGCATGCCGCTGCATGGCGCGTCCACCACGACCATGCCGCCGGACCACGTCAGCGCCACGCCGGCGCGCTCCGTTGCCACGCCAAACAACGCGATCAACGGACGGCCCAGTTCCGCTGTGAGCACGCGCAAGGGATATCCTGCGAAAAACTGCAACGTTGCCGTGACAGGCAGGGCGAGTGCGAGCAATCCCGCGCGCCCAAGCGCGCCCGCGCCCCGGCAAAACAACACGGCCAGCGCCATGACCAGCAGCAGCGCGCGTGCGAGCATCGGCAGACCTGCGAACGGCGGCCCTGCGAATGGAAGCCCTGCGAGCGGAAGCGTCGGGAGCAACATCAGCGCTCCCGCCGTCAGCAAACGCCATGATGTCACGTATTCGCGCCAAATCGCGCGGGGCGTCAGCGCGAGGGCGAGCATCAGCGCAACCAGGCCGAAACGCTCATCGCCGCCATCGCCGAGGCGCACGGCAAACCAGCGCAATACCGGCCAGCTCGCAAGAAGCACGCCCGCGCAAGACACGCCGGTGCAAGACACGCTTGCGCAAGACGCGCCCGTGCAAGAGACGCCTGCGCAAGGCACGCCTGCACAAGGAGCGGCGGTCTCCAGGCCGCCGGACGTTTCCAAACCGCCGGACGAGGCGAAGCCCTGCCATTTGCTCCATCCGTCATTTCCAAATCCGTGCGTGATTCGCGCGTCTGGCGGACTGGAGGCCGCCGTTCCTTGGCGTTGGCGCGGGCGTAGTTCGTCTGCCGTTCCGATCACGCCGCGCCTTTCCACAATTTCCCGCCGTGTTTGCGATGGAGGGCAACAGCCGCAACCATCGCGGCGACGAGCAGCAGGCCGATGGTTTCCGGTTCAGGCGAGGTGGGCACGCTGTCGGCGGCGTCTTCGCTCACGCCGATTGCGTTCTCGTTCACGCCGGTTGCATCCTCGCTTACACCGGTTGTGTTCTTGCTCATGCCGACCGCGTTTTTGCCAACGCCGATTGCATTTTTGCCCACGCCTTTCGGCAGTGGCAGCGCCTGCGTCACTTTTTTCGCCTGCGCGGCGGCTTCGGCGGAGAGACGCGGGGTCATGTCGACTGCGACAAACGATGTGAACGGCGTCAGCAGATTATATTTCAGGCCCAGTTCGATGATCGCGGACTTTTGTTTCGGGGCGTCAACGCGCAGCGCGTGCAGGTCGCGCAGGTCGGCGAGGTGTTCGCGCGCCCAGAGAAGCGCGAGCGTGCCGTGGGCGCCGAGATCGAGCGCGTCGGCTGCGCGGATTTCCGTGCTCCAAGGTCCCGCGCCGGTCTGCCCGCCTAGGCGGATCACTTGCGTCGAGGGGTCGGTGTGTTCGGGCCATTTGCCGCACATGACGATGGGGCGTTGCGAGAGCACGTCGGGCGCGGCGACGGCGCCGCCGTTGAATTCGACGCGCACGTTTGTGAGCACGGGGGACTCGATCATTTTGCGGAATTTTTCGGCGGCGGCCCTGGCGCGTTTTTCGTTTTCGATGACGGTCGGCTCCGTGCGTCCGGCGCGCGCGAGGCGTTCGATCAGCTCGCGATTCACCGAGCTGCCGATGCCGAAGGCGAACAGGTTTGCGTCGCCGAGGTTGTCGTGGACGAGCGCGTAAGCCTCGGCCTCGAGGTCGACGTAGCCGTCGGTGATGACGACGATGCTGCGCGACACGCTGTCGCGCGCGGGGGGTGGCGTGAGCGCGCGCTTGAGCGCCGGAAGAAGCTCGGTGCCGCCGCCGTAGTCGTTGTATTTGCGGCCCGCCTCGAAGAGCGCGAGCGCGGCGGCGATGTTTTCAGAAGTGGCGGCAACGGGCGCGTCGAAGAGCGCGCGACTGGAGCCGGAGAAGAGCAGCACGTTGAAGGTGTCGGCGTCGCGCAGGTTGATCAGCAGCTCTTTCAGGAGGCGTTGCGAAACGTCCAATGGAAAACCCCACATGGAGCCGGACACGTCCATCACAAAAACGTAGTCGCGCGGCGGGATCATCGCCTTCTCCACGCGGGCCGGCGGTTGCACGGTGAGGAGAAAATATTTTTCGCCCTTGAACTCGTCCAGCATGAGGCCGCCCGCGAGCGATTCGCCGGCGAGGCGGTAGCGCAAAATGAAATCGCGGTTCATGGCGGTGCCGGCGCGCGGAGGAAGCGTCACGCGCACGCCGCCGTCTGTGCCGGATGTTTCGACGCGATGGGAAACGCATTTCACTTTTTTGACACGGGTGCCGGCGATGACGTCAGCCGTGAGCGTGAAGACGGGTTCGTTTTCGCCGTCGCTGCCGTTGCCGTTGCCGCCGTTGCCGTTGCTGTTGCTGTTTGTGCGCAAATAGGGGATTCCCTCGCCTCCGAGACGTTTCGTGCCGGCGAACGGATTGGCAGCGGGCGAACTGCCGGCGGGCGGATTGGCGACGGGCGGATTAGGGATTGTCTCCATGACGTCGCTTTTCGCGTCGGTTTTTTCCGGCCCTGGCTTTGCGGCTTTTTTTGTGTAACGCGGGCCAACGACGGTCGGGAAAATCCATTCGTATTCGCCGTCCTCTGGGACGAGGAGTTCGTTGTAACGCAACTCGACCGTGACGGTGTCGCCGGGGAGAATGTTGGCGACGTTCATTTCAAAAACATTGCTGCGATGCGATTCGAGGAGCGACGCGGTTTTGCCTTCGCGCCTGGCTTTTTCGTAGGTTTTGCGCGCCGCCTCCTTTTCCTTGATCTGCGCCTCGATGCGGCGCTCGCCGACGGTCATCGTCATGCCGTGCACGGCGGCGCGTGTGGACGCGGGAAAAATGTAACGCGCCTCGAGCGGCGTCGCACCGTCGTTTTGGTAGGTTTGCACGACGCGCACTTCGGCGATGATGCCGGCGAGAACGGCGTCGACCTGCGTGCTTTTGAGGGGAAGCGCATCGACGCCGTCCCCGGCGCCCTTGACCTGAAAATAGGGCGAGAGCGAAATGTCGTCATCATCGACATCCGCGTTCCGTCCGGGAGCGCCCAAAACGGTCACTGCGATGGCGAGCAGTCCGATGAGGAGTCCGACCGTGAAGAGCAGGCTGAAATTTTTTTTGTCCGATGTGTGCGAAAAATGTTTTTTCATGCGCGCGAGCATGCGCGCGTTGCATGAAATGTGTATGAAGCCTGTATGAAGTCGGGGTGAAATCGCCGCGTTATTTTGACCACAAATAGCTTTGTTGCGTGAAAAGCTCAGTGCCGTCGGCAGCGAGCAGGCGCAGGCGCCACGCAGTCGGATGCGCGGCGGGGTCAGGCCAGTCGTCGCCGGTCAAACCGGGATTGAGGAGCACGGTTCCTTTGCGGAGCGGTGGCGCGGAAAGCGTGTAGGTTTTCGGATCGGCGGATGTTGGCATGATGACGTCGATCACGATGCGCGCGCCGTCGATGCCGGCGGGTGTTTTCATGCGGGTGAAGAAATAGTAGCCCTCGCGTTTTTCGGGACGCGTGCGGAGGATGACCTGCCCGCCCGTGTTTTCCCTGCCGGTGAAATATTCCGGGATGCG
>JAISGL010000357.1 GCA_031263125.1 Opitutaceae bacterium
TTTTACGTGATAGGGGTAGGCGCATGATCGAATCCACACTGACGGAACGCGGACGGATTGCCACGCCACCGCCCGCATGAAACTCGCCAACTACATCCGCCTTTGGTTTGCGTGCGTGCGTTACTCGGTCGTGCGCTCGATGATGTTCCGGCTGGATTTCATCATGTGGTCCATCGTCGAATTCCTCTGGATGGGCGTGAATGTCGCGCTCGTCGCCGTCATCTACGAGCACACCGATTCCGTCGCCGGCTGGAGCAAATACCAGATGATGCTCCTCATCGGCACTTCGATGATCATCCAGCGCCTCATGATGGGCTTTTTCTGGAGCAATGTGTTCGAACTCGGGCGCAATGTGCGCAGCGGCAACTTCGACTTCTTCCTCGCGCAGCCTGGCAACGTGCTCTTCATGGTCTCCACGCGCAAACTCGACCTCGACAGTCTCGCCAATGTCGTCATCGCCATCGGTCTCGTGATTTACTCGCTGCACCAGCTCCACGTCACGCCCGGCGTGTTGCAAATCGTCGCCTACGTGCTCCTGCTCGCGTGCAGCCTCACCATCAGCTACAGCCTCATCCTGCTCGCCGTGTCGCTCACGTTCTGGATCATAAAGACCGAGGGCATCGAGGGCAGTTATTTCTCGCTCACCGAGTTCTCGCGGCTGCCGCGGCAGGCCGTGAAAAGCGTCATCATCAACGTGGCGTTTGTGTATGTGGTCCCCGTCGTCGTGATTTCAAACATCCCCGCGAGCACACTGCTGCACGGCATCACGCTGCAAAACGTGCTCTGGCTCGCGGGCGCGGCGGCGTGCTGGTTCTCGCTCGCGGTTTTTGTCTTCAATCGCGGATTGAGGCGTTACGCCAGCGCGAGTTCGTGAGTCATGGATGGATATATTGATAATGATATAACAATAATCGTGTTTTTCGGCCTGATTCTCTTCGCCATGGGCATCGGGGCTTTCTTTACACGATGGGTTAGGCGCAAAGCATCACCATTTTATGCTGGCGTGCTGCCTGACAAAATAAAATCGTTTCACAAAAAAACGATGGTTACATTTGCGATTTTGGCAGTTGTTTGTTTTGCGGCAGGGGGCGGAGCGATGTACATGGAGCAAAATGACGCTGGTGAATCAATGATTTATAATATACTCACAGCCATTGCCGTGGGTGGTATTATTGTTGGAATAATCTGGCTTGTTTACCGTTCATTGTTTGCGGTTCCAAAATGTCCGCAATGTCATCGCGCATTAAAACACACTCGCACTGTTGAAGTGGACAAACAGACATGGCGGATTGTTTATTGTGAAAACTGCAAAAAAGAATACCGGATTCCAGGACTCTCAACTCACGGAGATTGATAAAATGAGCACACCAACAGCAACTGATGTCCTCGCGCAGCTTCAGCAGCGCATCGCGCACACGTTTCGCGATGCGCGCCTGCTCGAGTGCGCGCTGACGCATCCGTCGTATTTGCACGACCACGCCGACGTCGCCGAAAGCAACCAGCGGCTCGAATTCCTCGGCGACGCCGTGCTCCAGCTGGCGCTCACCGAGGTGTTGTTCGACATGTTTCCCGGCGACCGCGAGGGTTCGCTGAGCAAATACCGCTCGATGCTCTCGAAGGGGAAATTCCTCACGGACCTCGCCCGCGAAATCGGCCTCGCCGGCGCGCTGCGCATGAGCGCCGCCGAGGAAGCCGCCGGCGGGCGCAACCGCGACTCCGCGCTTGAGGATGCTTTCGAGGCGCTTGTCGGTGCGATCTACATCGACAGCAGTCTGGCGGTGACGCGTCGCGTGGTGATCGGTCTGCTCGGCTCGCTGCCCGAGCGTCTCGCATCGATGAAGCCCGCCGAGAATCCGAAGGGCCGTTTGCAGGAGATCGTGCAATCCGTCCACGGCAACAACGCCGTGCATTACGTGGCGGCGCACGCCTCCGGCGGCGACCACGAGCGCAGATACGAGGCGACGGTTTATATCAACGGCGCGCCCTTGGGCAGTGGCCGCGGCACCTCGAAAAAAGCCGCCGAGGAAGCCGCCGCGCTGGAGGCGTTGGGGGCACTGGAAGCGGTGGGGACGCTGGAGGCGGTGGGGGCGGTGGGGGCAGTGGGGGCGTGCGAAGAGGTGAAGGCGTTGAATCTTCCGCCATCAACCAAACGCGAAACCCTCGATTGAGCGAGGGCAACGCGAAGGCCGTTCCGTCCCTGGGAGCGCGGGCATCCTTGCCCGCGAAACGCCGTGCGCCCGCCTGGTGTATTTCGATATTTCGAAAACGTATCGCGGGCAAAGATGCCCGCGCTCCCAGGAAAGGCTGTGTGACATCAGCGGTAATTCGCGGCCTGACACAAGGTCAGGCCCTACGTGCCGCGTAACATCAGTCATGGTATTTTTCATCGATGCGGACTTGGCGGGGCGGTCTCGCCGGGACCGCCGTCGCTTGCCTCATGGTGTTCGCGGCGGGCCTGTGGTGTTCGCGGCGATCTCATGGTGTTCGCGGCGCGTTCGGCGAACGCGCCCTACCCAAAAAACGTGCGTGCGGGCGTGGTTTGCTTAATCGCCCAGGTTCGTCCCCAGGTGCCTCGCCGAGCGGATCAGGGGATGGTCTCGCGGGACGGCCTTCAGGTTGCCCGCGACTTTTGAGATCGGCACCGTCGTGATGCGGTCGCCGTCGTTGCCAACCATGATGCCGGACTTGCCGGCTTCGATCATCTCGACGCACGCCGTGCCGAGACGCGTGGCAATGAGACGGTCGCGATACGAGGGCGTGCCGCCGCGTTGCACGTATCCAAGGATGGAGACGCGCGCGTCGAGTCCCGTGAGCGTGTGCAACTGGCGCGAGAGGCGGAAAATGTTGTCCTCGTGCTCGGCGTCGAGTTTGGCGAGCACGGTCCTGGCGACGCGTTTTTGCGCGTCGTTGCGGGCGCTTTTGCCGGCGTGATGCGCGGCTTCGTAGGCGCGGGTGTCCTCGATGGAGCGCGCGCCTTCGGCGACGGCTATGATGCTGAACTTCGTGCCGCGCGCGACGCGGCGTTTGATCGCGGAGGCGATGAGGTTCACGTCGTAGGGGATTTCGGGGATGAGAATCACGTCGGCTCCGCCGGCGAGTCCGGCCCCGAGCGCGAGCCAGCCGGCGCGGTGGCCCATGATTTCCGCAAGGATGATGCGGTGGTGGCTGTGCGCGGTGCTGTGCAGGCGGTCGATCGCCTCGGTGGCGATTTCGAGCGCGGTGGCGAAGCCGATGGTCGAGTCGGTGTGCGCGACGTCGTTGTCGATTGTCTTGGGGAGCGTGACGATGCGGAGGCCTTTTTCGGCGAGCTTGAGCGCGTTTTTGTGCGTGCCGCCGCCGCCGATGCACACGAGGGCGTCGAGTTTGTGGCGCTTGTAGGTGGCGACGAGTTTGTCGCGCACGTCGACGTTGCCCTTGGGCGTTTCCATGCGGTGGGGTTTGAGGCGGCTGGTGCCGAGCACGGTGCCGCCGATGGTGAGGATGCCGGCGAGGTCGTCTTTTTTCAATTCGAGCCAGCGGTCTTCGAGCATGCCGAGAAAGCCGTCGCGAAAGCCGATCACGGTCCAGCCTTTGCTGATGGCGGTTTTGCCGATGGCGCGGATGGCGGCGTTGAGGCCGGGGCTGTCGCCGCCCGCGGTGAGGATGGCGATGCGTTTTTTTGTGCGGGATTTTTGAGGCGTGTGCTTCCTTGTGGGCTTCATCGTTTCTTGGCCGGAAGGGAAATGTGAAGTGCATTCGCGCGCAAGGTGGTTTTTGGGGAGGCGCGGGTGGTGGCGGTGTGATTGCGGAAGGTAGCTGGCGAAACCGTTGCCTGGTACAGACAAGGCTGGCGGCAATGTGGGCTGGAAGTTCGCGCCGCAAAAGACATCGTTGCCCCTTTCTCCTTTTATTATCATGCGCTGGACCGACGTTCCCATCCACTTCATCGACTTCGAGGGGAGCATCGCGTCCGGAATCCTCGAATACGGCGTGGTCACGCTGCGCGGCGGGCGCGTTGAAAAAACGGACACGCGCCTTTGCCGCGCGATCGGGCGCGTGCGCGACGAGGACGCGGCAATCCACGGTCTCACCGCGGGCCTCGTGGCGCGCTTCGACCCGTTCGCATGCGAGGAGGAATTTACGCGCTTCGCCACACTGCGCGAGACGGGGCCGCTCGGTGCGCATTTTGCAAACGCGGAGAACTCGCTCATCAAATCCGCGTGGCCTTATCCGCGCCAGTCGCCCGATTTCGCGCGGGGCGGCGCGCACACCGTCGCCGAGTGGGGGCCGTGGATCGACACGGGGCGTCTGCATGGCGAGATTTTTCCACAGCTCGAATCCGGGCGGCTCGAAACCCTGGTCGCCACTTTTGGTTTGCAGGCGGAGCTTGACGCGCTTGCCGCGCAACATTGTCCGGAAGGTCGCAGGCGTTATCACGCCGCGCTCTACGACGCGCTGGCGGCGGCGCTGCTGCTGCTCGCGCTCGGACGCCGCCCTGGCTTTGCAGACATGTCCGCGGCGTGGCTGCTGCAGATGAGCACGGCCAATCCGGACAAACGCGACGCCATGCGGCAGGGGGAGTTGTTTTGAGATGCTTTGGGATGTCTTGGGATGTCTTGTGTTTTGGGATGTTTTGGAGCGAATGAAAAGTTGCGCCCGCCGAGGCCGCCGAAGCCGTCGCGACCGCCACGACCGCCGCGACCAGGCTGCGTGCTTTTCGTATCGCATTTGTTTTAACATCTGATGTTACGCAACACGCGGGACGCGACGCGATATTCGCAGGGCGCGACCTTGCGTCGCGCCGGGATTGGCGAAAGATGGTTCGCCAGCGGATGCACGGGGACGGGCGCGGCCTGACACAAGGTCAGGCCCAACGGACCCAGGCTGCCGCGTAAAATCAGTGAATAAGGAAACGAACAACGAGGCGCCCGACACGCCCGCGCCCAAGGCGCACGACGTACATGCGTCCGACATGCCCGACACGTCTGCGCCCGCGTCCGAGGCGCATGACACGCTTGCGCCCGCGCTCGCGTCCGGCACACCCGGC
>JAISGL010000030.1 GCA_031263125.1 Opitutaceae bacterium
ACCGGCTTATCTCTGGCAAGCCTCCGGCTTGCCCCGGCGCTACCGCTAAAAAGCAAGGAATATTACCAACTGATATATTCAAAAGAACGTATGCGAATTATCACGCGTTATGGGATACTGGGAGCGCGGGCATCTCTGCCCGCGAAATGCCGTGCGCCCGCTTGGTGTGTTCCGAAATTGCATCGCGGGCTGCGTTGCCCGCGCTCCCAGGAACGGACTTCGCGTAACATCAGTTAAGTGGCACAGGCATCCTGCCCATATGCGCCAGGATAAACAATATATGACTGATGTTACGCAGCCGAGGTTTTTCGTAGGGCCTGACCTTGTGTCAGGCCGCGCACGCGTGGGAAGGCGCACTGGTAATTCGCGGCCTGACACAAGGTCAGGCCCTACGCACCGCGTAACATCAGTTGTTAACTGACAGGCAATCCTTGCTGTCCGTGCTGTTTGGGAAAAGTGGCATGAACGCAGCCCACCCAACCTCGCCCGTGCGATTTTTTGAATGTTGTGAATACCGGCACAGACAGGGCAGGATTGCCTGTCTACTTTCATTCATCCCTCGCGCCTCATGGATTTTTTTGCCGCCCAAGCCCGCGCCCGAACCAAGACCCGGCAGCTCATCGCGCTGCTCGCGGGGGCGGTTGTGTGCCTGACTGTTTCGAGCTACGTCATCGTGGCGGGCCTGCGGGCATTGTGGCTTCACTACTACGAACCCGGCCTCCCCGTCACCCTCTGGCACCCGTGGCTTCTCGCCGGCCTCACCCTCCTCACCGGCGGACTCATCGGCGGCGCGTCGTGGTGGAAATGGAGACAGTTGCGCAAAGACGGATTGCTCATCATCAGGCAACTCGGCGCGCGCTGGATTTCGCCCGGCTCGGGCGACATCATCGAACGCCGCCTGGTCAACATCGTCGAGGAAATGGCAATCGCCTCGGGCGTGCCCGTGCCGGTGGTGTTCGTGCTCGAAAACGAAACCGCCATCAACGCCTTCGCCGCCGGACTCACCCCGCAGGACGCCGCCATCGCCGTGACGCGCGGCGCGCTCGACCAACTCTCACGCGACGAATTGCAAGGCGTGATCGCGCACGAGTTCAGCCACATCCTCAACAACGACACGCGCATGAACATCGTCCTCATGGCCGTCGTGCACGGGTTGCTCTTCGGCGCGCTCACGGGCGAAGGCGTTTTCAAGGACTGGGAGCTGCTCGAGGAATCGCCGCTCTATTTTATGAAAATATACGCGGCAATCGTCCGCATCCCCGTGGGCATCGCCATATGCGCATTTGCCTACGCCGGATATTTTCTCGGACGCCTGATCGTCGCCACGATCTCGCGCCAGCGCGAATACCTCTCGGACGCCGCCGCCGTGCAATTCACGCGCAACCCCGCCGGCCTCACCGGTGCGTTGCGCAAAATCGGCCTCGGCGGCGGCGTGGTCGTCACGACCAAAGTGCGCGAAATCCGCCACTTCTTTTTCACCGAAGCCTGCGAAAGCCGCTTCGGCGCCTGGTTCGCCACGCACCCGCTCTGGCTCGACCGCGTGCGCGCGATCGACGCACACGCCGCCCGCTTCATCGTGACCGACGCACTGGAACGCGGACGCCTCGTGACGGACGATTCCCCCGACCGCCCCGGCGTCGCGCGCGTCACGGCGCCCGCCCCCGGCGCCACGCGACAACACAAACCGGCACCGCGCCCCACCCACGCCGCACACGCCGCCTACGCCGCCTACGCCGCCCACGCACCCGCATTCGATAACAACAATGCCCGCGTCCCAAACACTTCCCCGGACACAACCACAAACACTCTCCCAAACACGCCCCCGGACACAACCGGCACAACCACCGCCGCGCCCGCGGAACCCGTCGGGAAAGCGCGCCGGCTCCTTGCTGAAATCGATCCGGCGCTCCTGAATGCAGCCCGCCAACCCGACACCGCGCCGGGACTGGTGCTCGGACTTTTGCTCGACCACAACGCCGACGTGCGCCGCGTGCAATGGGATTGCCTCACCTATCTCGGCGGCGCGCCCGTCACGACCATCGGACGCCTCGAACCCGCGCTTCTGCAAATGCCGGTCGCGCACCGCCTGCCGCTCCTGCAACTCTCGCTGCCCACGTTGCGCGGAATGTCCGGGCAGGATGTCGCGCGCTTCTGGCGGGCCGCCGACAAACTCGCGCAATGCGACGGACGCATCACGATCTTCGAATACTCGCTGCTCCGCATGGTGCAGCGGCACCTCGTCACTGTGGCGGCAGTGCCGATGCGAAAAACAAAACCCGCCCGCATGATGACCACGGAAACCGGCGCCGCCGCCAGCATCGTGCTCACCGTCCTCGCGCGCTGTGGCGGCGCGGACGAAGCGACAGCCAGACACGCCTTCCACGCCGGCAAATCGCGACTCGGAGCACTCTCATATTTCGCAACATGGCATGAGCCGGACCGCCCCGCGCCCGGCGACGTGTCCGGCCCCGTGTCTGGCCCCGTGTCCGGCAACGAATTGCGTGGCAAAACAAACGTGTCACCATTTCGCACGCTTGACGCGGCGCTCGACTGCCTCGCGGGTGCGCCACTGGAGACAAAACGCACCATCCTCGCCGCCGCCGAAGCCACCGTGATGGCCGACGGAAAACGTCACATCGAGGAAATCGAACTCTTCCGCATGATGTCCGACTCCCTCGGCTGCCCGATGCCGCTGGCGTGAAATGCAATCATAAAGGCCGTTTGAAAAATTCCCCGCAAAACCCAAGCCGCCACTGGCCGGGACTCATCTCAAAAACAGACCATGCCATGCCGCCAATTCCGAAGCAGCGCGGACGTCCCGCCCATGGACGGCGAAGCCGCCGGATTGAGTAGCGCAAGCGTCCAGTTTGCATCAGTAAACAAACGCGGCCGGACGGCCATGCAGACTGGAAGTCTGCGCTGCAAAAAACGTCTCAACTTGAGCGCAAATTGGAATGAGGTCAGACTCAACCTCCTGCTGTGCTGACGAACGTGAAATACGGTTCCCGGAGAGGGAGGCTTTCTCGATGTATTTCTTCAACTCATCGATTAACCCAAGTTCCGCAGTTCAAGAACTGCGATTGTTGATAAGCAAATGGTTACCATTTTTGCTGCATTTTCGGCACTACATGCCCCGCGCAATAACGCTTCCCTATGAAACGCACCCGAACAAAAAACCGCTCTCCTCTGAAAGTTTTTTCGCCGTTCGTTC
>JAISGL010000049.1 GCA_031263125.1 Opitutaceae bacterium
CGTCCACGGGCAAGATGCCCGTGCTACTCGATCCGGCGGCTTCGCCGTCAGCGGGCGGGACGCCCGCTCTACTCCAGAATTGGCGGCATGCCCTGTCCCGTTTTTGAGATGCGCCCTTCGCCCTGCTTTCAGGGACGTGGTTGATATTGGCAAGTTTCGTGGACATACGTATTAGTAACTGATATTACGCGGTCGGCTGTTTTCGTAGCGCATACGTAGCGCAGGCTGCCAAGCCTGCTGACGAGGTGGAGCCTCGCCCGGTTCGAAAAAAAACGAACACCCGGCGGCGTATGACAAGTAAAGCAGGTGGTGCGGTCGAGTAGCGGCCGAGTAGAGTAGGGACAAGTAGAGCCTGTCCCTATTTCTATTTGACTGATTTGACTGATTCCCGCGTGCGCGGTCTGACACAAGGCCAAGCCCTATAAAATCCGTTATTTGTTTAATATCAGTTAGTAACTGATGTTACGCGGCGCGCACGTAGCGCAGGCTGCCAATCCTGCTGACGAGGCGAAGCCTCGCCTCGCGTAGCACGGGCATCTTGCCCGTAGACGGTGCGCGAAGCACCGCCCTCATGCCGCCTCATGCCGTCTCTGACGCGAGCGGGACGCCCGCCGCTGGCGCACCAATCCCGGCGCGACGCAAGGTCAGGCCGCGAATTCCCAGTGTGGCCTCCCACGCGTGCGCGGCCTGACACAAGGTCAGGCACTGCGTTCCTTTGGAGTTTGAACATTGGCGTTTGGAATTTTGAATATTGGAATTTCCCTCATCTTTCATCCTTCATCCGTCATGGCTCGTTCTCAATGGGGTTCACGTGTTGGTTTCATTCTGGCCGCCGCAGGCTCGGCGGTCGGGCTTGGCGCCGTCTGGAAGTTTCCCTATGTCACCGCGAACAACGGCGGCGGGGTGTTTTTGTTCATCTACCTCGCGATCAGCCTGACGCTCGGGCTGGTGCTCATGGTCACGGAGTGGGCGCTCGGACGCGCGGCGCAGGCGGGGCCGGTCGGCGTGTTCAAACTCGCCACGCGAAACGGCGCGAGGCCGGCGTGGGTGCTCATCGGCTACACGGCTGTGCTCGTGTGTTTTTTGATCCTGTCGTTTTACTGCGTGGTGGGCGGGTGGACGGTCGCGTATTTTGTGAAATCGCTCGGCATCGGCGGCCCGTTGCTCACGACGGATGCAGCGCTTCTCAGGGCGCAGTTCGACGGGTTTGTGGGGAGTCCCGTGTGGTCGGTGCTGTCGTTCGCGGCGTTCGCGGCGATCACGACGTGGGTCGTGGTTGGCGGCGTGCGCGGCGGCATCGAGGCGCTCTCGAAATACCTGATGCCGGTGTTGTTTTTGCTGATGCTCGTGCTCATCGTGCGCGGGATAACGCTGCCGGGCGCGATTGACGGGCTGACGTATTACCTGCGCCCGGATTTTTCAAAAGTCACCGGCAGGATGCTCGTCGAGGCGATGGGGCTTTCGCTTTTTTCGCTCTCGCTGGGCATCGGCATCATGGTCACCTACGGCTCTTACATACCGGCGGAAACCAGGCTCGTGCGTTCGTCGTTGTGGGTGATTTTCCTGGCGGTCGCGACGTGTTTTCTCGCGGGGCTGATGGTGCTGCCACCGGTGTTTGCGTTCGACTTCAGTCCGGCAACGGGGCCGGGGTTGACGATGGTGACGATGCCGGCTGTGTTCGCGCAACTGCCGGCGGGCGGCGTGTTCGCGGCGGCGTTTTTCTTTTCGCTGTTCGTGGCGGCGCTCACGTCGTCGGTTTCGATTCTGGAGGTGATCGTGAGTTTTCTCATCGACGAGTTCGGCTGGTCGCGTCGCAAGGCCGCGTGGCTCACCGTGGCGGCGTTTTGCGTGACGGGTGTCGGCGCGTGCTGGTCGCAGGACAACGGCTGGCTGGGGAGTTTCACGATTTTCGGGAAGAACCTTTTTAATTTCTACGACCACACGACGTCGAACCTGCTCATGCCGCTTGGCGAACTGGCGCTGTCGATTTTCGCGGGCTGGGTGGCGTGGCCGTTGATCGAGACGCAGGTTGGCGCGAGCGACACGCGTTCGGTGTGGATGCGCGCGGCGCGGATTTTCCTGCGCTTCGTCGTACCGGTGGCGATCACGATTGTGATGATCGGCGGGTTGTGACGCACGGGGGGGGACGCAGGGATGTAGCGCAGACTGCCAAGTCTGCCAGCATGTGTGGTCAGCCAGTGACCGACCCGGAGCGCCCGCGTGAAAAACCGGAAAAGTAACTGGCGTGCAGGCAGACAAGATCGAAGCCGGATAAACGGGGACAAGTCGGACAAACAGGGAATAAACAGGGACAGATTAAGAAGGAATAAACAGGGACAGATTATGTTTAATGGAAAAGAGAGAGATGCAATTTTTTATATATCAATATCTTGCGGGATATTGTTACATGAGAGTATGTGTGATACCTCAAAAAACACGGCAGGCTTGACAGCCTGCGCTACGGTTGCGCTCGATTGCGCTGCGTCCGCGCCACGTCCGCGCTATGTCCGCTTTTTCAGGCGCCAGCTGGCGACGCACAGGCCCGCGGCAGCAAAAAGCAGAAGCATCAGCGAGGGCGGCAGGACGGTCGCCGCCGTTGCGCCGCGCGCGAAGATGTCGAGAAAACCTTCCAGCGCCCATGCCATCGGCGAGAAGGCGGTGGCGTTTTGCATGGCGGCGGGCATGACCATTTTGGGGACCATCACGCCGCCGAGCGCGGCGAACACGATGATTGTCACGGCGCCGATGGTCGTGGCTTGCTCGGTGGTGCGCACGAGCGCGGCCACGGCGAGCGCGAAGCCAATCGCCGCGAGGCTCGTCGCCGATGCCATAAGCCAGAGCGCGGGCCAGCTCACGTCGAGCGAAAGCGCGTCGCCGCCGCACAGGGGCACGAGGCAGGCGCCGACGAGCATCATGAGCACGGTCTGGATGAGGTTGACGACGTGGAAGGGGAAAACTTTTCCCGCGAGCATGAGCCACACGGGCACGCGCAACGAGTGCAGGCGCGGCAGCGTGCCCTGGCGTTTTTCCGCGATGAAAATCGTGGAGAGCGGCACGACCACAAAGAACATTCCGAACACGAGCCACGCGGGCACGCTTTGCTGCACGGCGGTGAGCGGTGCGCCGTCCGCGCCGGCGGGGGCGTATGCCGCCTCGATGAGGGAAAGGCCGGCGAGGTTCGCGGTGGTCAGGTCAACGCCGTCGGCATCCTGCGGCCAGGAGTCGCGCATGAGTTCGCGCATGCGCTGCATGCCGAGCGCGCGCGTAGCCTCGGCTTCAAAGGCGGTTTTCACCGGCGCGGGCAGGCCAGGCTCGGCGAGCACGGTCACGATGGCGCCGGTGTCTTTGGTTTTTGCGTCGGCGTCCATTTCGCCGAGCACGAGGCCGAAACCGGGTTTGATGAACACGCCGAGTTGCACGTCGCCTTTGGTGATGGCGCGCCCGAGTGCGCCGGAGGATTTCCAGGCGGCGGGCGGCCTGCCGTCGCGCGGCGCGGGGAGCGAGGCGAGAAACGCGGCGGATTCCCCCGTGCCGTCGGCGTCGTGAAACGCCCACTGGGGATTTCCGATGACCGCCGGGCGGAACGTGTCGCGCAGCGCGAGCGACATGATGAGGATGAACACCGACGGCATCGCAAAAAGAACGAGCAGCCCGTGGACATCGCGGCTCATCGCGAGCCATTCTTTTTTTATGAGAGAGAGGAAGGCGTGCATGGGTTCAGACTGAAGAGAAAATTCTGAAAACCTGAAGTTCTGAAGGCTGAAATTCTGAAGGCTGAAGTGGAGTGATTTTTAATGCACCACGGAGAACGCGGAGGGCACGGAGTCGAAAGCCCTCCTCTGTGTTCCCGTGCAATCCATGACTCCATTGGCGTCCATTGGCAGTTGGTTTGTTGGGTCAATCGCGCAGCGAGCGGTGCGTGAGGCGCAGGAAAACGTCCTCCAGATGGCGACTGCCGAATTGCACGCCCGTAATTTTCAGGTTGTGACGGCGCAGACTGGCGAGCACGGCGTCGGGCGCGCGGCCCGGCGGCATGGCGAAGGCGAGCCATCCGGCGCCTTCGCCATCGCACGCGACTTGTCTGTCGAGACCCCAGTGTTCGGTGAGTTCGTCGAGAATCGCATCCGACGGATGTTCCGCGACGCGCACGCAAAGACGCCCGTGCGTGTCGGCCAGAAGTCCGGCGAGCGAGTCGCAGCAAAGAACGCGTCCGTGGTCGATGATTGCCACGCGGTCGCACACGGCCTGCACCTCGTCCATGTAATGCGAGGTGTAGATGACGGTGCGGCCCTGCCCGCGCAGGCCGCGGACGGTGTCGAGCAAAAACGCGCGCGATTGCGGGTCGACGCCGACCGTCGGCTCGTCGAGCAGGAGCAGTTGCGGATCGCCGGTGAGGCCGATGGCGAGATTGAGCCGGCGCTTCATGCCGCCGGAACATTGCGCGGCGCGTTTTCCGGCAAATTGGGTGAGGCCCGTCGCGCTCATCGCCGACTCGACGCGCGCGCGTTTCGATGCGCCGCGCAATCCCAGCACGCCCGCGAAAAACTCCAGGTTTTCCCGGCACGTGAGCATCGGGTAGAACGCGTGTTCCTGCGGCACGAGCGCGAACGCCCCGCGCGCAGCGGCCCCGGGGGCGCGGGTGATCGTGCCGGCCTGCGGCGTGAACAGGCCCGCGATGAGCGACATGAGCGTGGTCTTGCCCGCGCCGTTGGGACCGAGCAAGCCGAACACCTCTCCCCTGCCGATGGAAAACGTCACGCCGTCGACCGCCCACGGGGCGCCGGCATTGTAACGAAAGCGGATGTCAGCAAGTCGCAGCATTCGGGAAGGCATTCGGGAAAGCGCGAATCATGTGC
>JAISGL010000096.1 GCA_031263125.1 Opitutaceae bacterium
CAGGGGCAGTGGGTCGGCAACGAACACAAGGACGTTTTTTTCCAACGCATCCGCGAGGGCCTGCCGGTGGGCGCGGCGGGCGAAATGCGCTACGCGGGATTCTGGGTGCGCTTTGTCGCCGCGTTCCTCGACGGGCTTATCCTCGGCGTGATCAACATAGCGCTGATGATGGTCACGATGTTATTTGGCGTCTCCCCTGGCGGCAATGTCTCCGGCCATGAAGCCCTGTTTATCATCCTCACGCTGGTACGCATGCTCATGCAATACGCCATCGCGATCGCTTACGATGTGTTTTTCATCCGCAAATACGACGCGACCCCCGGCAAGATGGCCCTCGGCCTGAAGGTGCTCCGCGCCAACGGCGAAAAACTGTCCGCAGGCCGCATCATCGGACGCTACTTCGCCAAGGCCGTCAGCGCCCTCATTCTCTGCATCGGCTACATGATGGCCGGCTGGGACGACCAGAAACGCGCGCTCCACGACATGATGTGCGACACGCGCGTGGTGCATAAATAAACACATGCGCAACCCTTCGCCAACACTGGACGGACCCTGTTGCGGCGGGCCTTACCTGCTCACGCCGGGGCACGCGCGCTGCGAGATGTGCGGCAAGGACTACCGCTTCACGGAGTTCCCGGCCTTCCGCGCGCAACGCGTGGTGACGAAGCCCCGCGAACTCGCGGACACCGGTGACGCCACGTGTTTTTTCCACGCGCAAAACCAGGCCGAGACCGTCTGCACAGGCTGCGGACGTTTCCTGTGTACGGTGTGCGCCGTTGACTTCGGCGGACGCATCCTGTGCCCGTCGTGCATCGCGACGGGAAAGACGTCGCCCGCCCGCGCGGACCGCGAGAAATGGATGCCCGAGGGCATCGCGCTTTTGCTGGCGACGCTGCCGCTGCTTCTCTGGCCGTTCACGCTGCTGACGGCTCCGGTGGCGCTCGCGCTGGTGATCTGGAACTGGAACAAACCGGCGGGCCTCGTGAGACGTTTTCGCTGGCAACGCTGGGTGGCCGCCGTGTTCTCGCTGGCGCAGCTCGCCGGCTGGACGTGGTTGTTTGTGGCGATGTTTTCCCGATGAGCGCCGCCGCTTCCACCACCACCACCAACGGCGCGCGTGCCGGCGCGGCGGGCGTCGCGCAACAACAATACCGCCGCATCCGCTGGCAAAACGGCGGGCTGTTTTCGCACGCCAGCCTGTGGCTGGCGGACGATCATGTGTTGCAAGTCACCTCGACCGGCGTACAGGAACGCTACCAGCGTTTTTATCTGCGCGACATCAGGGCGCTCATGACGTGCGACGCGCACACCAGCAGCGTGGGCGGGCTGATCTGCGGTTTCGTCGCGTTTTTTTCCGGACTGATCCTGATGCTGTCGGCCGCCACGGGAAACGGCAACACCGGCCTGTTCATCTTTTTTGCGATCATGCTTTTGCTGACGGTTTTTTTCCTGTGGCGCGGACGCACGGTGAAGATGTACGCGGTGACGGAATTGCAAACCGTCCTGTGGCGCTCCGTCGCGCGCAAATGGCAGGCGGACAAATTGCTCGCGCAACTCACCCCGCTCATCAACGCCGCGCAGTCCGACCTGTCGCCCGCGCCGCCGCTACCGCAATCGCCACCGCTACCGCAATCGCCGACGCAACCGCAATCGCCACCGCCTCCGCAACAATCCGCCGCCACAAGCACCGACGCCGCTCCATCCGCAACCGCCGCTCCATCCGCCGATGCCGCTCCGTCCGCAAACGCCGCCCCGCTCGCGCAACAACCATGAGGACGCACGCAACATGACCCCGGCTCCGTTGAGCAAAATGCGTTGCGCGCGCCACGCGGAACGCGAAGCCGCCGCGTGCTGCGCGGCGTGCGGAATCGCGTTTTGCCGCGAGTGCGTCTCGGAGCACGAAGGCCGCCTCCTCTGCGCCGCGTGCCTCGAAAAAACCGTGTCCGGCGCAAAAGCCGGCGACGCCGCCCGCCCGCGAGGCTGGCTGCCTGCCGCGTTGAAACGCGCGCCCGTCATCGCGGCGGGCGCGGCGTGGCTCTGGTTGTGTTTTTATCTGGCCGGATTGCTCATCGAAAAAATCCCGCAATCCGCGCACGAAGGCACCGTCTGGAAACAGGCCGTCGAAGACAGTGACGCCAACGCCAGCGAATGGGAGGACGCGGAATGAGCCGTGCAACCCCGGCGCACCGCCGCCGTCGTCGCGACAACTCCGGCCCGTCCGCGCTCGCGTTGCTCGAGGACGCCGTGCATCTGCTCCGCCGCGCGCCAGCGGGCGTGTGGCTGTTGCACTTTCTCGGCGCGGGCGCGTGGGTGACCGGCGTGCTCTTCGCGTGGGCGCACGTCTCGTGGTTCCGCCCCTCGCGCGACGAACTCGCCCTCGGCGCGTGCGCGCTCGTCGTCCTCTACGCGTGGCTCAAGGTCGCGCAATCCGCGTTCTGCGCGCGCCTCATGGCGCTGCGGCTCGGCGCGGAACCGGGGCGCTTCACGTGGCGGGGCGCGCTGCGTCTCGCCGCCGCGCAATTTGTCCCGCACGCGTGGGGACCCGCCGCGCTGCTCGTCACGGGCGCCCTCGCCGTGCCGTTCATCCGGACGTGGCTGTATCTCCAAAACACGACCATCCTCGGCGCGCTCGCAAAACCAAACGGCGCCCGCGACGATTCCCGCGACGATGCCCGCGATGGCCCCCGCGGCGACGAAGCGTGGGCGCTCGCCCGCTTCTGGCCGAACCAGGCCGTCGTCGCGTTGCTCATCCTGTCGCTGCTCGCGCTCGTCGTGTTTGTGGATGTCGCCGTGAGTTTCTACATGCTGCCGCGGCTCGCGCGCACGCTGCTCGGCATGGACAATTTCATGGCGCTCGGCGGATGGTCCATGCTCAACACCACGTTTCTCATGAGCGTGTATGGCATCACGTGGTTCCTGGTTGATCCGCTCGCGAAGGCGTTTTGCGTGCTGCGCGTTTTTCACGGACGCGCCCTGCGCACCGGCGCCGACCTGCAAATCGAAATGGACGCCGCCCGCGTCACGCGCCGCGCCGCCGCCGGCGGCACTGCACACGTCGCCGCGCGCGCCACCACACGCGCCACCACACGCGTCGCCCGCGCCACACGCGCCGCGCTGCTCGTGCTCGCGTGCGCGCTGACGTTGCCATCCGCCCTTGACGCCGCGACCGCCGCGCTACCGCCACCTCCGCCCGCCGCCGCGCCGCAGCCCGCCCCGGAATCCGCCCGGCAACAACAAGCAAACATCCGGCCCGCCGAACTCGACCGCGCCATCGACGAAGTGCTCGAACGCCGCGACTTCCGCTGGCAGTTGCAACCCGAAGGGAAAAAGCAGGGCAAGGAGGAACCCGGCGCGGTCACGCGCTTCTTCAACTGGCTCGGGCGCGGCCTGCGCGCCATCGCGCATGGCATCAGCTCGTTCATCGACTGGCTGCGCGAATTGTTCTCCGGCGAAGACAGCCAGCCCGGTGAACCCGCCGTTGAAAAATCCGCGCGCGACGGCATCGGCCCCGTGCTGCTGCAAATCGTGCTCTACGCGCTGATCGCGATTCTCGCCGGCCTGCTCGCGTGGGTGATCGCCGGCGCCGTGCGCAACCGCCAGCGCGGGCACACCGTCGCCGCCGCCGCGCTGGACACCGCCGAAACCCGCCCCGACCTCGCCGACGAAAACGCGCACGCCGCGCAGCTCCCCTCCGACGGCTGGCTGCGGCTCGCCCGCGAGCAGGCCGCGCTCGGCGACTGGCGGCTCGCGCTCCGTGCGCTCTACCTCGCGCATCTCGCGCGCCTCGATTCCGAGGGCCTCATCACGCTGCGCCGCCACAAGACAAACCTCGACTACGAGCGCGAACTGCGCCGCCGCGCCCTCCGGCGCGAAAACATGGCGGCCTGGTTCGCCTCGCGCCGCCGCGAGTTCGAGGCCTCCTGGTATGGCCGCGAGCAACCCGGCGAGGCGCGGGTGCGCGTCTGGTTCGCCGAGGTGGAGAAAGGGGCGGAGGCGCTGCCATGAGCCGGCGCGCCACCGCCATCCTCCTCGTCGCGGTCGCCGTGCTCTTTGCCGGCGGCATCGCGGAGTTGCTGCGCATGCGTTTCTCGCGTGGCGACGTGTTTCCCGTTTATTCGACCTACCGCGCCGACCCGCTCGGCACGCGCGCCCTCTACGAAAGCCTCGAAATCGTCCCCGGCGCGCGCGTGCAACGCTGGCTCCGCGACGTCGAAAAACTTCCAAGGCCGTTTCGCGGCACGCTCGTTTTCGCGGGCATGCAACGCCGGCAATGGGAGGCGATGCCGCCCGCCGACGCCGCGCGTCTCGACATGCTCGTGCGCGAAGGCGCGCGCCTCGCCGTCACCTTCACCGCCGGCTTCGAGAAGCGCGAACTGCGCCGCCTGCGCGACTCGCAACGCGACAGCGACGACGACCCCGGCACCTTCGACCTCCTCGCGCCGCCCGCGCGCATGGACGCCTACAAATCAAAAAAATCCCGCGCAAAAAAATCCGACGAAGCCGGCGACGAGGACGACGGCGAGGACGACAACGAGAACGGCGGCGAGGACAGCGACGAAACCGAGGCAAACGAAGCCAAGGGAAAAAAGGGAAAATCACCCCCCAAGCCAGTCGACCTCGGCAAAAAATGGGGCGCAAAAATCACCCTGCGCCGCGTCGATCCCGGTGAGGACGGCAAGCTCCCCGCCGCCCTCCGCGTCGCCGGCGCGGCGACTCCGCATGACTGGCCCGCGACACTCGACTGGCTGAGCGAATATTATTTCGACACCACCGCCGCCGACACCACCACCACCACCGCCGCCACCACCACCACCGCCGCCGTCGCCGCCACCGCCACCGACACCACCGCCGGCTGGCGCACACTTTACGCTCGCGAGGCCCGCCCCGTGCTCATCGAGCGCCGCCTCGGAGCCGGCTCCATCGTGCTCGCGTCCGATTCGTTTTTCCTGAGCAACGAGGCGCTTCAACGCGCCCGCGCCACGCCGCTCCTCGCGTGGCTCGTCGGCACGCCGGCCGGCCTCGTGGTCTTCGACGAATCCC
Source organism: Opitutaceae bacterium (assembly GCA_031263125.1). Taxonomy (GTDB): domain Bacteria; phylum Verrucomicrobiota; class Verrucomicrobiia; order Opitutales; family Opitutaceae; genus Ereboglobus. The sequence continues at coordinate 5,041 of JAISGL010000096.1, forward strand.
ACCTCGGCATGGAGGAGGACACCGGCGTCGCCGCGCTCGCGCGCCGCTACGGACTCGGCGGCGCGGCGTGCATGATGGCGCTCTTCGCCGCGCTCTGGATATGGCGGCGCATGGCGCTCTTCGTGCCGCCCGCCCCGGATTCCGCGCAAGACGAAACCGGCTACGACTCCACCGCCGGACTCGAGGCGCTCCTGCGCCGCTCCGTGCCCCGCCCGCAACTCGCCGCCATGTGCGTCGCCGAGTGGCGCAAAACCGCCGGCGAATCCGACGCCGCTCGCGTTGACAAAGCCCTCGCCGCAATCGGAAAAAACACTCCGCCCGCCGAAATCCACAACACCCTCCGTCAGGCCCTGCGCAAACGCTGACCCCGCCTTTTTTCACCATTCACGTTTCACCATTCACCTCTCACTTCTCACCTCTCACTTCTCACTTCTCACCTCCCACCATTCATCAATCACCCGTCACCAGTCACTTTTTCCAAATGAACCCGACACTCGAACTCTTCACGCAAAAACTTGCCGCCGCGCGCGCCGAGGTGGCCAGGGTCGTCATCGGCCAGCGGGACGCCGTGGAACTCGCGCTCATCACGCTGCTCTCGCGCCAGCACGCGCTCATCGAAGGCGTGCCCGGCGTCGCCAAGACGCTCCTCGTGCGCACCCTCGCCCACGTGCTCGGCGTGCCGGGCGGACGCGTCCAGTTCACGCCCGACCTGATGCCGTCCGACATCACCGGCACGAACGTCTTCAACCTCCAGACAAACGCGTTCATGCTCATCCGCGGCCCCGTTTTCACGACTTTCCTCCTCGCCGACGAAATCAACCGCGCCCCCGCCAAGACGCAGGCCGCGCTCCTCCAGGCGATGCAGGAGCGCAAGGTTTCGATTGACCGCGAGACACACGCGCTCGACGAAAACTTCACCGTCTTCGCCACGCAAAACCCCGCCGACTCCGAAGGCACCTATCCGCTCCCCGAGGCGCAGAAGGACCGCTTCATGTTGAAAATCAAAATGGAGCCGCCCACGCGCGACGAGGAACTCTCGCTCGCGCAGCGCATGCTCGGGCGCGACACGCCCGAGAACGTCCTCGCCTCCGGCGCCGTGCAGGCCGTGCTCGGCGCGGGCGAACTCACCGCGCTCCGCGCCTCGCTCGAAACGGTGACGCTCCGCGAGGAGCTTGCCGGTTACATCGTCGACCTCGTGCGCGCCACGCGCGGCCACGAAAGCGTGCTCACCGGCGCCGGCCCGCGCGCCACGCAAGCCCTGCTCCTCGGCGCCCGCGCCCGCGCCGCCCTCGAAGGCCGCGACTACGTCACCCCCGACGACGTCCGCGGCCTCGCCTCCGCCGTCCTCGGCCACCGCCTCGTGCTCCGCCCCGAGTTCGAAATCGAAGGTCTTGCAATCGACGAAGTGCTCGCGCGCATCCTCGAACAAGTAGCCGTGCCGAGATGAGTCCAGCCGGAGGCTGGAAAATTACTAATTACTAATTACTAATGACTAATTACCAAATCCATGCGCGGCAAAGCCGCGCAGTGTCGGGGCCGAAGGCCCCCAATTAGTAATTAGTCATTAGTAATTTCCGAACCATCTCCCCGGCGCCCAATCCAAAATCCGCATCCAAAATCCGCATCCAAAATCCAGAATCAAATCCCAACATGTCCTTCCTCCCCTCCACGCGCCTTCTCCTGCTCGTCCTTGCCATCGCGGTGCTTGCGATGCCGGCGGGGACGCTGCCTGGGTTTGCGGCGGTGTGGCTGGTTCCGCTCGCGCTGGTCGCGGTCGCCACGCTGTTCGATCTGGCGTGGAGTTTGCGCGGCATGAAAATGCCCGGCGTTTCCACGCCCGGTGTCGTGCGCTTCGCCAAGGATCGTCCGGGATTTGTCACGGTGCGTTTTTCAAATCCGGCGGGCCGCGAAATGGAATTGCGCTTCGCGCTCGGGCTGCCGGGGGTTTTTGCATCCGGGCGCCCGGAAATCCGGGTGCGCCTGCCCGCTGACGCCGCGCGCGCACAAATCGACTGGCCCTGCACGCCCTCGCGACGCGGACGTTTTCGCGGCGTGCTCGCGTGTTGCGAAACGGGTTCGCAACTCGGCCTGTGGCGCCTGCGCGAACGCACGCCGCTGGCGGGCGAGTTGCGCGTGTATCCGAATCTGTTTTCCGAGCGACGCCAGCTCGCGGCGCTGTTTTTGGACCGCGGGCAGTTTGGCGCGAAATTGCAGCGCACCGTCGGGCGCGGGCGCGAGTTTGAGAAATTGCGCGAATACCTTCCGGGCGATGGTTTCGACGAAATCCACTGGAAGGCCACGGCGAAGCGCGGGCATCCGGTGACAAAAGTTTTCCAGGCCGAGCGCACACAGGAAATCCACGTCGTGATCGACATGTCGCGCCTTTCCGGGCGGCTCGTCACGCGCGACGGCATCACGCAAACCGTGCTCGAACGTTACCTCACCGCCGCGCTCGTGCTGCTCCTCGCCGCGCAAAAGCAGGGCGACCGCTTCGGCGTGATCGCCTACGACGACCGCGTGCGCGTGAGCCTGCGCGCGGGCAGTGGCGCGGCGCACTACGCCGCGTGCCGCGAGGCGTTGCACGGATTGCAGCCCGGCGAAGTCACCCCCGACATGGCCGAGGTCGTGCGCCACGTGCGCCAGCGCCTGCGCCAGCGCGCGCTCCTGTTTTTCCTGACCGACCTGGGCGACCCGGTGCTCGCTGAGGATTTTGCGCGTCACGCGCCGCTCCTCGCGAAACAGCATCTCGCGCTCGTGAGCCAGTTGCGCGGCCCCGGAGTCGCGCCGCTCTTCACCGGCGCGCCCGCCGCCGCCGGCGACGAACTCTACGCGCGCCTCGCCGGCCACATGCGCTGGGAGGAAATGCGCGTGCTCATCCGCGCGCTGAAACAAAGCGGCATCACGGCCACGGTGCTCGACGACGAAACCTTCGCCGCCAGCCTCGTGACGCAATACTTGCAAGTGAAACGGAGGCAGGCGCTATGAACCTCCGAGCTGTGATTCAGGCCGCGATTCAGGCCGCGATTCAAGTTGTGCATCAAGCCGCGTTTCAAGCCGCGCAACAAGTCATGCAACAAGCCGTGACTCAGGCCGCGTTTCAAGCCGGAGGCTTGAAAGAAATTAGCCGGTGGTTGAGGTCGCAACGCGACCGACACCACCGGAAAAAAGAAAACCAACAATGCATCCCGGAGGGATGCCAGAGATTGTGCGCCGGGCGTTCTGGCATCCCTCCGGGATGCGTTATTAATATGCGATTATCTCCGGTGGAATCGGTCCCGTTGCGACCTCAACCACCGGCTAATATCTGGCAAGCCTCCGGCTTGCATTTGCGTTTCTCGTGTTCCCGGCGGCGTGCGGCAGGCAAAGCAGGCTTGGCAGCCTGCGCTACGTTTGAGCGGTGGCAACGCGAAGGCCATTTCGTCCCCGAAGGCCATTCCGTTCCCGAAGACCATTCCGTTCCTGGGAGCGCGGGCATCTTTGCCCGCGATGAGTTTTCGAGATACATCAAGCGGGCGCACGGCGTTTCGCGGGCAGAGATGCCCGCGCTCCCAGGAACGGACTTCGCGCGGCACTCACTCAATCTCTCGCGTTCGCGCCTCACGCGTTTGCGCCTTTCGTATTTGCGTTTCCCGCATTTGCGCTCCTCGTTTTTCTCACGCTCCTCACGTGCCTCGCGCTTCTTGCGCTCCTCGTGTTTCTCGCGCCTCTCGCGCTTGCGTCTTTCGCGCTTCTCACGCTCTTCGCGCTTCTCACGCTCTTCGCGCCTCTCACGCTCTTCGCGCCTCTTGCGTTCGCGCCTCTCGCGTTTGCGCTCCTTGCGCTCCTTGCGCTTCGCTGCGCCTACGGAATCGGAGGTCGCGCCATGATCGTGAACCTCGACCGGTTTATCGAGGCGGAGAGGCCGAAATGGGAGCGGTTCGACGCGATGCTCAACCGCCTCGCCACCGATCCGTGGCGGCGGCTCCCGCTCGACGAGGCGCGCGAACTCGAACACCTCTACCAACGCGCCTCCGCCGACCTCGCGCGGCTGGCCACGTTTTCCGCCGAGCCGGAGATGCGCGCGTACCTGGAAAATCTCGTCGCGCGCGGTTACGCGGAAATCCACGGGGGGCGCGGGCAAACGGGCGCGCGCTGGCGTCCCGGCGAATGGTTTTTGCGCACGCTGCCGCGCACGTTCAGGAAAAGGGTGCGCGCGTTCTGGCTTGCGCTGGCGCTGGTGTTGACGGGCGCGGTTTTCGGCGGCTTCGCGCTGGCGCTCGACCCGGAGGCGAAGGCGGTCATCCTGCCGTTTTCGCATTTGCAGGGCGACCCGGCGGAGCGCGTTGCCAGGGAGGAATCCGGCGGCGGGAGCGACCGGCTCGATGGCGAAAGAAGCACGTTCGCGGGCAGCCTGATGACGCACAACATCCGCGTGACGCTGCTCGCCATGGCGCTCGGCATGACGTGGGGCGCGGGCACGCTCGTGCTCATGTTCTACAACGGCGTGATTCTCGGCGCGGTGGCGGTGGATTACATGCTCGCGGGGCAGACGGCGTTTTTGTTCGGGTGGCTGCTGCCGCACGGCGTGGTTGAAATCCCCGCGATGCTTGTGGGCGGGCAGGCGGGTTTTGTGCTCGCGGGCGCGTTGGTCGGACGCGGGCGCGGCCCCGGTCTCGCGGCGCGTTTGCGCGCGGTGGCGCCGGACGTGGTGACGTTGTGCGCCGGCGCGGCGTTGTTGCTCATGTGGGCGGGCGTCGTGGAGTCGTTCATCTCGCAATATCACGCGCCTGTTTTGCCGTATTGGATAAAAATCACCTTCGGCGCAATCGAAGGCGCGGCGCTGCTCTGGTTTCTCGGCCGGTGCGGACGCGGAAAAAAAGAGGAGGGCGGAAAATCATGAGCGGCGTGGACATGAACGGCGTGGACACCGGCGGCCGCCAGCGGACGATTCGCGTGCGCACGCCGGAGGGCGCGGTGTTTTCGCACCGGCTGGCGAGTCCGGTGTTGCGGATGATCGCGCTGCTTGCCGACTGGATGATCGTGACCGCCGGGTGGGGAATCGTGAGCGGGGCGCTGGGCATGCTCGCGATCGTGAACGCGGACGTCGCGCGCGCGGTGATGATCATCGGCTACTTTGTGGCGTCGCAGGGTTACGGCATATATTTCGAGTATCGCTGGCGCGGCCACACGATTGGCAAACGCATGCTGCGCCTGCGCGTGATCGACGAACGCGGGCTGAGGCTCACGCTGTCGCAAGTGGTGTTGCGCAATCTTCTGCGCGCAATCGACTCGCTGCCGTTCGGGTATGTCGTGGGCGGCGTGGCGGCGCTCCTCAACCGTCGCGGCCAGCGCCTCGGCGACCTCGCCGCGGGGACGCTTGTGATATGGGAGGCCCCGGAACCCGCGCCGAACCCCGGACTGTTGCAAGGCGGCAAGTATAACACATTGCGGGCGCACGCGCCGGTGGTGGCACGTCTGCGCCAGGCCGTCTCGCCCGCGGAAGCGCGTGTTGCGTGGCAGGCTCTCGCCCGCCGCGACCGCCTCGATGACGCGGCGCGCGTGGAACTCTTCGCGCGACTCGCCGCGCATTTCAAATCGCTCACGCCGATCCCCGAAAGCGTGACCGACGGCGTCGCGGACGAACAATTCATCCGCAACGTCGTCGACGTGTTGTTCGTGGAGCGAAGGGTGGGGGAGGGCAGGGCGCCCCCTCCGGGCTGAGCCGCCCCGCAGCCGCGGCCGCAGCCACATTCGCAGCCGCAGCTGCATTCGCATCGACTTAAGTCGGCTTATATCGATTTAAGTCGACTAATTAACTGATGTTACGCGGACGGCTGATTTCGTAGGGCCTGACCTTGTGTCAGGCCGCGCCCGCGTGGGAGGCCACATTGGTAATTCGCGGCCTGACACAAGGTCAGGCCCTACGTGCTGCGTAACATCAGTAATTAAGCGGTATTGGGGCCAGGCGCTTATAAGCGCCCGTGAGTCGCCCGTTCGCGAGGAGATTTTTTTGGGGGCCATGATGATTGGGCTTCTTTTTTTTGCGCGTCCCCTGTTTTCGCATTCGCCACAGCCTCTTCAATCCAAATATTTTCCTGACATCCACCTTTTCATTCCACATTCCAAACTCCGCATTCCGCATTCCCATGAACCGACGCCAAGCTCTCAAAACCATCGCCGCAACCGGCGCCCTCACCGCCCTCACCCGCATGACACCCACCGCCCTCGCCGCTCCATCTGAAATCTCAAATATGAAATCTGAAATCCCACCCGCCCCCGGCGCTCTCCGCCAATCTGTCTGCGCCTGGTGCTACATCAAAAAAATCCCCCTTCCCGAGTTCGCCCTCGCCGCCAAAAAACTCGGCCTCGGCTCCATCGAACTCCTCGACCCCGCGCAATGGCCCGTCGTGCAAAAAGCCGGCCTCGAATGCGCCGTCGCCAACGGCCCCAAGTCCAGCAGCATCAGACGCGGCTTCAACCGCCGCGAACACCACGCGAACCTCGTCCCCGATTTCCTCGCGCGCATCGCCGAGTGTTCCGAATCCGGCATCCCCAACCTCATCTGTTTCTCCGGCAACCGCGACGGCCAGTCCGACGAGGAGGGCCTCGAAATCTGCGCCGAAGGTCTGAAAAAAATCACATCCGCCGCCGAAAAAGCGCGCGTCACTCTCATCATGGAACTCCTCAACAGCAAAGTGAACCACAAGGACTACCAATGTGATCACACCGCCTGGGGCGTCGAACTCGTGAAACGCGTCGGCTCCGACCGCTTCAAACTCCTCTACGACATTTATCACATGCAAGTCATGGAAGGTGACGTCATCCGCACCATCCGTGAAAGCGCCCCCTGCATCGGCCACTACCACACCGCGGGAAACCCCGGACGCAACGAATTCGAACCCGCCGACGCGCAGGAGTTGAACTACCCTGCCATCATGCGCGCCATCCGCGACACCGGCTACCGCGGCTACATCGGCCAGGAATTTGTCCCGAAACGCGACCCCCTCACCTCCCTCGCCGCCGCAATAAAAATCTGCGCGGTGTGAATGAATATAAAAATAATAAACTGTCAGGCAAGAGAAGTGTATATTCGCAATGAATACAAACACAGGCTTCTCATTCCTCAGAGTCGCAGCTCTCTTTTCCCTGCTTTATTGCATTTCGTTATGGTATCTCACTGAGCGGGTCACCGGATGGGGAGCCGTGATTTATCAGTGGCGACAAGAGTATTATGGGGAAAATGGTGTTCCGGGTGGCAGCATGCAGTTCCGGACACCGGAAGGAAAGATATTTACATCACTTTCCATGCCTTGGGGATTTCTCGTGTACCCATTGGCATTACTGGGTATCATCAGTTATGTGAATTTATATATGACCGTAGCATCTTTACGCTGGAAAATATTTCACATCTTGGGGGCTTTGATCATGGCCTCTATCCTCATTCGCTTTTGTTGGCTTAGGGTATTCACCACTGTTACAGCCTCTTTCTAGATGGTCGAAAATACCAGTTATTATTTGATGTTACGCGGTGCGTAGGGCC
>JAISGL010000108.1 GCA_031263125.1 Opitutaceae bacterium
TGTCGGCTGGCGCTGGACGAAAGACAAGGAGGGCAGGCAGATATTCGGCCTCGATGCCATCCACGCCAACGTCGCGGGACGATACCTGACAGGCTGCGTGTTTTTCGAGGGCTTCTACGCGGTCGATTGCGCGGATGTGACCTTCGCACCGGATGACCTGCCCAAGGATGACGCCGCCGACCTCCGCCGCATCGCGCATTCCGTGTCGCTCGGAAAAGGCGAATCGACATGTGCCTCCGCGGACGGAAAACATGCGCCGTCCAATGCGAACAACAACAGGCAATGCAAAGCTGGAACGACGGCCAGGCTCGCGTGCCACAATGCAAATTAGCGTGGTTTGATTGATGTCGCAGCCGGAATATGCAGCCTGAAATCCACCCGGTGACGCCGGCAATGCAATCCAATCCCAACGGGTTGCATCGAGAATTTTACTTCTTGCCAAACGACAGCAGTAACACTCAGTTATAATGCTTTTACATCAAAGTCGCCGGATCATCATGCAACATCCGGTTATTTTGAACGGCATTTTGAAACAATCTTTAATATCCAAACAACCAGACCATATCAATTTCATGACAGCACGCACACATCAAGAATCGCTGGATTTTATAATAAAACTGCTAATCATAGTATCATGTTATGCAACCGTTATCCTGATTCCAATCAAGATTGGCGGTTTGGGATACCTGCCGGGGGATGATGCTTTGCGGCATGCCGCCTATGCGGTGGATGATCGCGCCTGGGGCGACGTTATCGTCCTGAATCCAATAATCCATAATAACATGGACAGCCATCCGGGCTGGCACGCGCTGCTTCGCGGACTTCATAACAATCTTGGGCTTTCCCAAAACGGGCTGGTGTATTTTTCATTCTGCGCAACCTTTGCCATCTTCATGATAACCGGACTGCTCGCATCGCGCAATGCGCTGGCGTGGATGTGCGCATGTTTGCTCTTGCTTGTATTTGGTTCATCCCTGTTTCCCCGGCTGCTCCTTGGGCGGCCGTTTGCCATTACAATGGCTGCCCTTGTGGCGCTTTTATTCATGTGGACGAATGAGAATGTCAAGTCCTGGTCGTGGAAAAAGGAGTTTCTGGTGGTTTTGGGTTTGCTGGTTGTTTCAATATGCATACACCCGTCGGTTTGGTTCATATGGCCATTGCCATTTCTGGCGCTGATTATATGCAGGCAATTCCGCCCGGCTTTCATTCTGGCCGGCGCAACGGTTGCGGCGCTCATGATATCGAGCATCCTCTGCGGAGGCTATGATATCCTCGTGCTTCCCGTGGTGCAGTTGCTTCAAGCCTTTGGATCAGACAGCATCGTTGTTGGAAATCTGGTGACGGAATTTCACCCGGCGAACACCGCGGATATCATATGGATTGCCATGGCCGGCCTGCTCATCGTTCGAAAGATGACAGGCGATGATATAAAGGGCGAACTCAAGAAACCGGATTTCTGGCTTATCATCATAGCGTCTGTTCTTGGACTCAGCGTAAGTCGTTTTATGCTGGACTGGGCCATCCCGGCCATGGCTGTCTGGATATGCCGGCAATTTATCATACTGGGCGCCAAGGTAAAGTTGTCCCGGTTTGCATCACTTGGTGTGGCCATTGTGGCGCTGGCCACCCTCTATTCGGGACTGACTTCGGATCTGGGCAGCCGCTACACACGCAGTCGCAAAGACTCGCTGCTCACGCGTCCGTTGGACGAATTCGAAGGCGTGCTGCCTGATCAGGGTGGAATTTTATACTCTTCGAGAATGGATATTTTTTACAAATTGTATTATCGAAATCCAAAAGATCATTACCGCTTCATTCTGGCATTTGAACCGGGGTTGATGCCACCAGACGACCTCAAGGTATTGCGACGTGTGCAATTCAGTGACGGCCTGCTCGATGAATATACCGACTGGATGGCCAAAATGACACCCAAGGATCGCATCGTATTTTATTATCCGGCGAAGCCGGAGCAGGAGGGCATGGAATTTTCCAAATTCTATTCATTCTGGATCGGGCGGAGAGTGGGCGAATTGCAGCCAGCCGGCAATCAACAAGCCGATCAGCAGCCTAAATGAATATAGCCGCTGGTTCCCAAAGTAGCACGGGCGGCATTGTCCGTGCTATTTTTTATTCACGAACACCAGATACATGTTCGGGTGCGCGGGGGCGGTTTTGGGGGCGGCGTTGTCGCCCATTGTTATGCTTTCGGGGGTTTTGGCGGCGCGTTCGTGGAGCGTCATGGCGTTGCCGAGGATGGTGATTTTTTGCGGCGTGGCTTTGAATTGCGCGGTGAGCCAGCCGGGGCGCGGGAGGCGGTCGTCGTGGGCGACGGTGATCGTCGTGTTCGCGGGGACCGAGATTTCCACAAAATCAACCGCACTGTAGAGGGCGTCGCTGTTGGCTGCTTGTATCCAATCGGCTGACTCGAGCGCGGCGGGGAGATCGGCGGGGAACGGCGAGTCGGTGTCAACGTAGGCGTTTTTGCCGGGGCGCGCGTCGGTTTCGAGGTGCACGATTGCCGAGGAGGGGCCGGAATAGGACCACGTTTTGGTGTGGCGTCCGGCCATTTTTTCGGCGCCGGTCGCGGCGGATTTCACAAGCGGGGGTTGAGGGGTGGCGAGGGCGGGTGTGTTTTCCCATGCAGGGGCGGTTTGGGGGAGTTTTTCGTCAGGCAGGATGCTTGCGCCTCCGGGGGTGCGCGCAAGGGAGTGCGCGACGGCGCGTGCGGCGGAGGTGGGCGGGAGCGCGGCGGTGGTGAGCGGGGGCGCGGTGGAGGTGAGCGTGAGCGTGGCGTCTTTGAGGCCGGTGCGGCTGGCTTTGAGCGTGATTTGGCCGGCGTCGGGCGTGCTTTTGATCGCGACGCGGTTGATGCCGCTTTCGAGGTCGAGCCAGGTGTTGTTGATGGAATCGGGTTTGCCGCTGTTGTAGCCGCCGCGCCAGACGGCGGGGCCGGTGAGCGTGAAATCGACGCGGTTCTGCCATGTGGGGCAGCGGTTACCATCGGCGTCGACTGCCTCGACGTCGATGAGCGCGATGTCGGAGCCGCCGGCGGTGAGACCGCCGGCGGGGTTTTCGATGGGGGTCATGCGCAGCGCGACGGCGGGGCCGGCGGTGCGGAGGGTGTGCGCGGCGAGTTTTTGTCCGGCGCGGCGGGAGATGGCGGTGAGGGCGCCGGGGTCAAAGGCGATGTCGGGGAAGGTGAAGAGGCAGGTTTGCGCAGGTTTGGCGTGGCCGAGGGTTTTGCCGTTGAGGAGCAACTCGACGTCGTCGGCACCGGCGTTGGCGACGACGTGGATGGTTTTTTTCGTGCGCGCGGGGTAGGTCCAGTGGCCGAGGATGTGCGCACGCGGCGTTTCGGTCCAGAGGGTTTGGAGGACGTGGTAGGCTTCCTTGGGGAGGCGCACGGCGTCGACTTCGCCGGAGGCGCGGGCGACTTCGGTTTCGACGCGGCCGCCGCTGGTGGA
>JAISGL010000134.1 GCA_031263125.1 Opitutaceae bacterium
AGATTGCCTTATAATAGTTGATGTTTTCCCTTTATTCATCAGTTAAGCTTTGTCATTGCGGAGCTGGAGTTTCTTTGCGAACAACGTGAGCATTAGAAACTGCCCATCCGCAATCCACAGCGACGAATACCAAATCACAGCAGTCGCACCCCTGTACTCATTTCCTGGATTGCGGTTGAACGTTCTCTAAGGTTCGACTGCGCGGATTTTATCCCAGCGAAGGCTGGGACTTGTCTCACCTAAGAGAACTAACACCACAATGACAGAGCTGTGTTGTTGAGAAATGGGAAAGTATTAACTATTATTAGGGAAAGCCTATACTGTGGTATTTTTATAACTGGATTGCCACGCTCGCCTGTAGGCTCGCTCGCAATGACGATTTGCGTAGGTGATACCAGCTCGCCCATAACGACATTAGTAGGTCGCGTTGCGGAGTTTATCTCCGCGAAGACCGAGACTCGTTCGCAACAACGATTTGCGTAAGTTTTTAACCCCGCCGTATCATTTACAATAGCATCCCCTCCGCTGTGAGAGCGGGTGATGAGCCGGGATGATATGGCAAGAGGCGGGAACATCGTGGCATGGTGCAGAACGAGATGAAAAGATTTTGCCCCACTTTTCAAGTTTTACTTTTAATTAGTTTCAAAAACAAATTTCGCCCACGAGAGGGTGTAAAAGGAAGGGAGTGCGGGAGTGAGTGCGGGAGGAAAAAAAGGAAGAGCGCGTGAGGGAAGGAATGGGGGAATGCGTAAGTCGGAACGACAGTCTGCCACCCGGAGGAAGGTTTTCGCCGCCGTGCCACCAACCTTAAGCCTTGATTTTTTTGCGTACGATTTCCCCATGGCGCGACTCACCCAAACCGACAAACCAATTGCCACAAAAAACACAAAAAGGACCTCCTCGCATATGAACGATTCCCGGGCGCTTATAAGCGCCACGAATCCTTATTCTGCGAAATTAAATTTTTCTGGCAAACGGACCGCAGCGCCTATAGGCGCTCTGTTTATAACCGAAAGCACGCAACGCCCTTTTTGTGTTTTTTGTGGCAATTGATGGTTTGGGAAAGATTGGTTTTTGAACAGAAGGCAACGAAGATAACAAAGATATTAAAGTAATTCGGAAATATATAAATATCAACGCGTGGAAAAACAGAATTGGTTTCAGAACGTGTTTAATATCTTTGTTTCCTTCGTTTCCTTCTGTTCAAAATAATGGTTTGGTTTGATTAACCACGGCGCGCACGTAGCGCAATGGCGCCAAGGCAAGTCTCCGGCTTGAGGAGCCGTTGCAAATAACGGGAAAAACATCGGTCAGTTATCAAAATTAAAACTGATATGCCCGGACCATAATACGAAAAACACCAGGAAGCCGGCCACGGACATGAATATGACAAACAGGCGGATCATATAGGGGGAACTTGGCATATACCAGCTGAAAAACGCCTTGTGCCTGGACAACACGACGTCGCCGTCCCGAAACAATATCCAATACAATGCCGCCAGCCACGCGACGATCAGCGTTCCATAAAACAGCTTGATGCCCGCGCCGCCTTCCCTGGGCGCCAAAAAATCAAGCGGGTTTTCAGCCCCGCCCGCCAGTATGACCAGCCCCATCACGACCCAAGGCGCATTCATCCAGATGATATAACCGCAAATCAAACGCGGATAACTCGCCGCCAGTTCCGGCTTCCGCGCCATGTCGTCGCGCGCCCGGACATAATAAAACGCCGCGTTTATAAAATTGCCCGCGATGGCCAGCGCCCAAAACCATTTTACGGCAAATATAAATCCTTCAGGGTAAGATTGCATCGGGCTGATGTCGCGGCGCGGCGCGCCACCGTGTTTTATTTGATTTTGAAACCGGCCTGTCCTTGCATCCGTCCGGCGCGCCCGCGCGGACAGGTGGCATGCAAAAACGGCGTGCCCGAATAAATGCCAGCCAGGCGGGAAATGAGGTCATGCCAGGGAGACTTGAGCATAATCATACACTGTCAACACCGCCGGGCGCATCTCAAAAACCGGACGTGCCAAGCCGCCAATTTCGGGTGGCACGGGCGTCCCGCCCATGGACGGCGAAGCCGCCGGATTGACGTAGCACGGGCATCTTGCCCGTAGGTTTGCGTAGCACGGGCATCTCGCCCGTGGGTTTGCGTAGCATGGGCATCTTGCCCGTGGGTTTGCGTAGCACGGGCATCTTGCCCGTAGGTTTGCGTAGCACGGGCGTCCCGCCCGTGGACGGCGCGAAGCGCCGCCCCGCCCCCATGCCGGCTTCGATGCGGTCAAGATGCCCGTGCCGCGGCGTCTTGTTTGTCCGGTTTTGAGATGCGCCTCACCCCCGCCGGGCGTGAAAGAAATTTCTTGCCCTCTGTCCTTGCTCCGCCGCATGGTGCGCGCCCCGGCAAACCTGCCGCCCGTTCTTTTCACACCAGACACACATCACACATCACGCTCAGGGCACTGGGAAAAACCGTGAAAGCCGGTTACAGTTGCGCTGCGGTAACGCATCAGACCAGACCATCATTCGCGCGCCTCAAAACGCGCGGGACAAAACCAGTCGGGAACCACCGGCGAAGGCGATGGCGAGGCAGGCGCCTTTGAAAAAAGCGCCACCACATGCGGAGTCCGAACATCCACCCCTGGGCGCTCACGCGACCGGCGCGAAACTTTTTGCGCGCGCCGGCCCGCGAAATCTTCATCGCAAAAATGAAGCGTGAGAGCAGTGCCCGGAGTCCGGTTGCGCGAGACCAACATCGATGCCCGCCATTGATGCGCAACGCTCCCTGTCTGCTCTTGCCACAAACCAAGAGAGACAGATTCGTGAACAGCACCAAAAATTATTCACCGGCCCGCGCGCTCCGCGCCTCGGCCCGGCTTTTCCCATCATTCGCCAGCAAAGCGACCGCCGCCGCGTTCGCTTTAATCGCCGTCACCGCCGCAACGCCCGCCCCCGCCGCGCGCGCCCAAACCGCGCCCGCGCCAACCGGCACGCCCGCCACCAGCACGTTCACCGCCAACACGCTTGCGCCAATCAACACGCTCGCCACCAACACGCCCGCCGCCAACACACTCGCCGCTGGCACGCCCGCCGATGCCGCGCTCGCCGACGACGACGCCACCGTACAACTCGAAGCCTACGTCGTGTCGGCCTCGCGCACGCGGCAAAACATCAAGCTCACGCCCAGCAGCGTGACCTCGCTCGCGCTCTCCGAGTTGAACCGCATCCAAATTTCCGATCTGCGCACCGCGTTGCAAATGACTCCCGGCGTCAACATCTCCGAAACCGGCGGCGCCGCCGGCAGCAAGTCCGCCATCTTCATGCGAGGCGCCGGCGCCAACCAAACCCTCTTCCTCATCGACGGCATCCGCATGAACGCCGAGGACTGGACCAGCGGTTACACCAACTATCTCGGAGCCGCCGGACTCGCCGGACTCGAACGCGTCGAAATCCTCCGCGGCCCCCAAAGCACCCTCTACGGCGGCGCCGCGATGGGCGGCGTTGTTGCCCTCGAAACCGCGCGCGGACGCGGTCCCGCCACGGGCGTCGTCGCCATCGATGGCGGCTCGCTCAACAGCATCGGCGCCACCGCCGCCGTCGCGGGCAGCGCCTCCCTTGCCAGCAACTTTACCTCCGCCACGCAAACCCTCGGCTACAGCGCCGCGCTCACCGCCGCCTGCACGGAAAACGACCGCGACTTCAACACGTTCCGCCATTACAGCGGCTCCACGCGCATCGAATACCAACTCGCCGACCGCGTCACCGCCGGCTTCACCTACCGCGGCCTCCGCTCCCACTACGAGGAACCCGGCCCCGCCTACGATCCCACCCAGGCCGGCCTCCTCGACCTCAACATCGACATCGCCACCCTCTACGCCGCGTGGAAACCGGTCACCACCTTCGACACCTGCCTCACTTACGGCTGGATACAAAACATCTACGACTGGGACAGCTCCTACCCCTCCTACGCCCACAGCACGCGCAACGTCATCGACTGGCAGAACACCTGGCAGGCCCTTGAACAACTCCAGCTCGTCGGCGGCATCAACACCGAATGGTCCCGCTACGACTCCGGTGACACCGCCGAAAGCGAACGCCTCGTCTCCATCTACATCAACGCCGTCGCCAACCCGCTTAAAAACCTCGAACTCACCGCCGGCATCCGCGCCGACGACTACAGCACCTTCGACGCGCACGCCACCTGGCGCGCCGGTGCGGCATGGCGCATCGAAGAAACCAAAACCACATTCCGCGCCACCTACGGCACCGGCTTCAACGCCCCCGCGCCCCAATACGTCCAAGGCGGCGGCTGGTATGCCGCCAACCCCGATCTCAAACCCGAAAAATCCAAAGGCTGGGACATCGGTGTCGAACAAGACCTTTGGCGCGACCGCATCACGCTCGGCGCGACATTTTTCAAAAACGATTTTGAAAACAAATTCCTCGCCACGCCCAACGCCTACTACCTCTATCAATATCACAACATTCCCGACGCCACGACCAAAGGACTTGAAACCTGCCTCTACGCCCGGCCCCTCGCCGGCCTGAACACACAACTCACCTACACCTATCTCGACACACGCGACAGCACCGGCGCGCGCCTCATCCGCCAGCCCCGCCACATCCTCGCCGCCGACATCAACTATCAATTCACCAAACAACTCATGGCCGGCGCCGGCCTCAGCTGGTTCGGCGGTCGTCCCGACGAAACCTATTCCATCTACGACGCCAGCTGGACACCCACCACCATCGTTCAAAAAATGCCCGACTACGTTATCGTTCGCGCCTACGCCAGCTACAATGTCTGCAAAAACCTGAAACTCAAACTCCGCCTCGAAAACCTCTTCGACAAAAAATACGACACCGTCGCCGGCTATCCCGGACTTCCCCTGGGCATCTTCGGCGGCGTAGAGTGGAAGTTCTGATGAAACCAAGCAAAGAGCCATGTCAGGAGCGTGGGCCGGAAAACCCGCGTGAGCAGCGTGAATGGCGGCCGAATATTATACATGGCGCGCGGGTCAGCAAACCCACGCTCCCTGCCTTCGCCTCCCTGACATTTCTTTCGGCCTTCATTCTTCAGCTTTCAGCCTTCAGCCTTCAGCCCTTCAGCCCTTCCGTATTTGCGGCTTCGCCGCAAACACGCGTCGTCTCCCAAACCGTCGGCAATGACGAACTCCTCCTCGCCGTCGCCGCGCCCGGACAAATCGCCGCGCTCAGCCACCTCTCGCGCGACCCCGAATTCGCAGCCGACACCGGCCGCGCCACCGCATTCCCCAACCTCCCCAAAAACGCCACCGCCGAGACGATCCTCTCCTTCTCGCCCACGCTCGTCCTCTTCACCGACTACAGCCGCCCCGAACTCGTCGAGCAAGTCCGCCGCGCCGGCGTGCGCGTTGTCATCATCGACAGATATTTTTCGCTCGAAGACGCCTTCGCCAACCTCCGCCTCATCGCGCGCGAACTCGGCCCCGAAGCCGAAACCCGCGCCGAAACCGTCATCGCCGGCTGCCTCCGCCGCGTTGCCGCCCTCCGCGAAAAACTCGCCGGCGCCACCCCCGTGCGCGTCATCGCCCCCTCCACCTACGGCCTGATTCCCGGCGACCAAAGCACCTTTCAGGACCTCTGCGATCACGCCGCCGCCGAAAACCTCGCCGCCACGCTCGGCCATCTCCACGGACACCAGCCGCCCCCCTCCGAAAAAATGCTCACGTGGCCGGTCGACAAAGTCGTGCTCGTCGGCACAAACGCCGCCGCCGCCCTCGCGCCCTTCAAAAAACTTCCCCCCTACCAATACATGTCCGCCGTGCGCGAATCCCGCGTCGCGCTCCTCGCCCCCTGGCAAATCAGCTGTGTCTCCCACCTCCGCGTCGACGCCTACGAACGCCTCGCCCGCGAATTGCACCCGGAATTATTCCCTGAGCGCACCCCTGGGAACGTCCCTGAGAGCGCCCCTGGGAGCGCCGGCATCCTGCCGGCAGACGAGGCGAAGCCTCGCCCCCAAAACCCGCAAACCAGCCGGCAAGATGCCGGCGCTCCCAGGGATTCCCGCGCTCCCGCCGCCCCCCGCGCTCCCACCGCCGCCCCCCGCTAACCCCATGCCCTCCGCGAACACACATTCCGCATTCCCCCGCCCCGTGCCGCTCCTCATTGCGCTCGTCCTCCTCGCCGCGCTTGCCCTCGCGTCGCTCTGCATCGGCGACATGAACCTCACCCCCGCGCGCACGCTCGACGGATTGCTCCGCCGCGGCGACGAACTCGCCACCATCGTCATCTGGAACATGCGCCTCCCGCGCGTCCTCGTCGCCATGCTCATCGGCGCCGCGCTCTCGGCCAGCGGACTGGTCATGCAAGCCTACTTCCGCAACAGCCTCGCCAGCCCCGGACTCCTCGGCGTCAGCGCCGGCGGCACGGCGGGCGCGGTCGCCATCATCGGCGCCGGACTCACCACGCACTCGCTCCTCTTCCTCCCCGCCGCCTCCATCCTCGGCGCCTTCGTCGCCACCGCCTGCGTCATCGCGCTCGCGCGTCGCGGCGCCGGAGCCGAACGCCTCCTCCTCGCCGGCATCGCGCTCAACGCCATGCTCGGCGCCGTGTCGAGCTACGTCCTCTCCAACGCCACCCTCACCTACGAACGCAACGCGCAAATCCTCTTCTGGCTCCTCGGCGGACTCGAAGACCGCACCTGGGAGCACGTGCTCGTCGCCGCCCCCATCGCCCTCTTTGCAATCCTCCTCTGGCCCCTCGGACGCCAGATGGACCTCCTCAGCCTCGGCGCCGACGAAGCGCAAAGCCTCGGCGTGGACGTCCGCCGCCTCCGCCGCGCGCTCCTCGTTCTCTCGACCATCCTCACCGCCCTCGCGACGGCGGTCGCCGGCACGGTGGGTTTTGTCGGCCTGATAGTGCCGCACATGTTGCGCCTCATCATCGGCCCCGAGCACCGGCGCCTCGTCCCCCTCTCGCTCATCGGCGGCGCGGCCTTCGTGGTTGCGTGCGACCTCATCGGACGCGAACTCGGCGGCCCCGCCGGCCTCCGCATCGGCATCGTCACCTCACTCATCGGCGGCCCCTTCTTTCTCTGGCTGCTAAGGAGGGAGGCATGAACAGGAAAGGAATTTTCGATTTTCGATTCTCGATTTTCGATTGTGGAGCTGCCGCTCCCATTCGAATTCGGCGCGGTAGCGCCCAATCGAAAATCGAGAATCCAAAATCGAAAATCCCCACCACCACCCGGCCCTCCGGTCTCCAATCCGCCCCATGACTCCCGCCCTCACAATTTCCCGCGCCACCATCCCCGGTCGCATCGACGGCGTTTCCCTCGCGCTTGCGCCCGGCGTCATGGCCGGCCTTGTCGGACCCAACGGCTCCGGCAAATCCACCCTCCTCCAAGTCGCCGCCGGCATCCTCCCCGCGCCCGCCGGCGCCGTCCTCTGGAACGGCCAGCCCCTCGCGCGCATCCCCATGCTCGAACGCGGACGCCGCGCCGCGTGGGTCCCGCAGGACGCCCGCTTCGAATTCGGCTTCACCGTCCGCTCCGTCGTCGCGCAAGGCCGCTACGCCCACGGCGACGACAACCGCGGCGTCGACGAAGCCCTCGCGCGCTTCGACCTCGTCTCCCTCGCGCACCGCCCCGTCAACCGCATCTCCGGCGGCGAACGCCAGCGCGTCCTCCTCGCCCGCGCCCACGTCACCGCCGCGCCGCTCCTCCTCTGGGACGAACCCCTCGCCGCGCTCGACCCCCGCCACGCCCTCGAAATCCTCCTCCTCGGCAACAAGCACACCCGCGCCGGCGGCACGCTCCTCTTTTCCCTGCACGACCTCCGCATGGCCTACATCCTCGACACGGTTGTTGTCATGCACGAAGGCCGCCTCCGCGCCATCGGCAAACCCGCCGAAGTGCTCACCCCCGCGCTCCTCCTCGAAGTCTTCGGCGTCCGCACTGAAATCACCCCCAGCCTCTCCCTCGCGCTCCCGTGATTTTTTCGCTACCTTCCGTTCAAAACCAAATCCACCGCCCGGAATCCACCGCCAACCCGCCGCCCGCATTTTTTCAAATGACCACCAAACCAACAATCCGGACCACCGCCCGGACCACCGCTCAGAAAACCGGCTCGCAAACCACCGCCGAACACGCCGCCCACATGCGCGCCGTGCAAGTGAAAGTTCGCGCCGCCATGGATTCCGCGCAACAAAAACGCGGCCTCCTCATCGTCCACACCGGCAACGGCAAAGGCAAAACGACCGCCGCCTTCGGCATGGTCGCCCGCATGCTCGCCCACAAACGCAAATGCGCCGTCATCCAGTTCATCAAAGCCTCCAATGACGCCGTCTCGCGCCTCCTCGCCGGCCCGAATCTCCACTGGCATCACGTCGGCGACGGCTTCACCTGGGACACGCAAAACCGCGACAACGACATCGCCCAATGCCGCGCCGGCTGGGACCTCGCCAAAACATACATGGCCGACCCCGAAATCAGCCTCATCGACCTCGACGAACTCAACGTCGTCCTCGACCTCGGTTATCTCCCCCTCGATGAAATCCTCGACACCCTCCACGCCAAGCGCCCCGCCCTCCACGTCATCTGCACCGGCCGCAACGCCCCCGCCCCCCTCGTTGCCCTCGCCGATCTCGTCACCGAAATGCGCGAAGTTAAACACCCGTTTAACGCCGGCATCCAAGCCCAGCCCGGAATAGAGTTTTGAAATTTTGGATTTTGGATTTTCGATTTTGGATTGCGCGCTACCGCGCGGTCACGAAATCGCAACAGGAGCGGCAGCTCCCAATCCAAAATCCAGAATCCAAAATCCAAAATTCCCCATGAAATCCCTCTCCGTCCTCGGCACCTCCAGCAACGCTGGCAAAACCTGGATCGCCACCGCCCTCTGCGCATGGCTCCGCGGGCAAGGCGTGCGCGTCGCCCCCTTCAAGGCGCAGAACATGTCCAACAACGCCTGGGCCACGCCCGACGGCGGCGAAATGGCCCGCGCCCAGGCCGTGCAAGCCGAAGCCTGCGGACTCCCCCCCTCCCCCGACATGAACCCCATCCTCCTCAAACCCTCCGGCGCGCAAGGCTCGCAACTCGTCCTCCTCGGACGCGCCCAAGGCCACCAACCCGCGCGCGACTACTACGCGCACTTCGACGCCCTCTGGCGCACCGTCCGCGACACCCTCGACTCCTGGCGCACCCGCTGCGACGTCCTCATACAGGAAGGCGCGGGCAGCCCCGTCGAACTCAACCTCATGGACCGCGACCTCGTTAACCTCCGCCCCATGTTCCACCTCGGCGGACGCTTCGTCCTCGTCGCCGACATCGACCGCGGCGGCATCTACGCCCAACTCGCCGGCACCTGGCGCCTCCTCCCGCCCAACGCCCGCCCGCGCTCCCTCGGCGCCATCATCAACCGCTTCCGCGGCGACATCACCCTCTTCCCAAACCCGCGCCAATTCCTCGCCCCCTACGCCCCCGGCCTCGACGTCCTCGGCACCGTCCCCTTCCGCCGCGACCTCCAGCCCGAAGAGGAAGACGGCCTCACCGCCGCCGACGAAAAACGCGGCGCCGGCGACACCATCGCATGGATTCGCCTCCCCCACGCCGCCAACCTCACCGACTGCCAGCCCTGGTGGGACGACGCCGGCGTATGCACAAACTGGACACAAGACCCCGCGCAACTCGCCACTGCCCGCGCCATCGTCATCCCCGGCACAAAAAACACCATCGCCGACATGCGCTGGCTCCGCGCCCGCGGCCTCGCCGACGCCATCATCGCCGCCGCCGGACGCGGCACCCCCGTCATCGGCATCTGCGGCGGCTACCAAATCCTCGGCCACCGCCTCACCGACCCCCGCGGCGCCGCCGGCGACCCCGGCGACGAACCCGGCCTGAACCTCCTCCCCATCACAACAACCTACCACTCCGAAAAAACAGTCCGCCAAGTCACCGTCATCGCCCCCGGCGGCGCCCCTGGCAACGCCCCCGGCGGCGCGCGCCGCTGGACCGCCTACGAAATCCACGCCGGCCACAGCGAAACCACCGCGCCCTGCG
>JAISGL010000142.1 GCA_031263125.1 Opitutaceae bacterium
AAACCGGAAAACACCATGCAGCGCGTTGTCTGGACGGAAAGGCGGATCACCGGCCCGCATCCCTACGACAAGTTTCTCGACCAGCCCGCCTGCAAGTTAAATTACTACAGGGATATCGCGGTGCTGCTTGTTCCGGACAGCGAGCCGGCGTCCGGCCGGATTATAAATGTCACCGATAAAATGCGTCCCGACGGAAGGCTGATCTGCGATATACCGAAGGGAAAATACACCATATATCGTTTTGGCCACACGCCGACAGGCGCCAAACCAAACGCCGCCCCGGAAAACACCGGCGCTCTGGAAGCCGACAAAATGAGCGCGCACGCCATGAGCCTCCACATGCAAAATGTTTTGGAGCCGCTGAAAAAACACATCGGCCAATATTTCGGACGCTCCTTCAAAGTCATCCATTTCGACAGCTACGAAGCCGGCGCACAAAACTGGACGCCCTTGATGCGTGAAGAATTTCAAACGCGCAAAGGATACGACATCCTGCCGTGGCTGCCCGTGCTCGCAGGACGCGTTATCGAGAGCAACCCATCCTCCGAAAAATTCCAGCGCGACCTGACCGCTGCCATAGCCGGCATGTTTCGCGATTACAGTTTCACCTTGCAAAAAAAACTGATCAACGACGCCGGCCTCGAAATGCAAAACGAACCCTATGCGACCGGACCGGCCAACGCGCCCAGACCATTCAACACATTCGACGTCGCGCACATTCCCGACCACCCCACCACCGAATTCTGGTTTCACCGGCGCAGGGATGAACTCGACATCTGGCAGGTCAACGCGGCCATTCCGTTTTTCGGAAAAACAATATTGAGCGCCGAGGCATTTTCGGGTCGCGGCGAGCACAGCCGCTGGAACGAGACGCCCGCGCGCCTCAAATACAGCGGCGACATCGCCTTCTCGCGCGGAGTCAACCGCATGATGTTGCACCACTGGGTTCACCAGCCATTTCCCGATAATATAAAACCGGGCATGGGCATGGGACCGTGGGGCACGCACTTTGGCCGAAACCAGACGTGGTATGAGCCGGGCAAGGCATGGCTCGCCTACCTGACGCGCTCGCAATATCTGCTGCAACAAGGCGAAAAGGTGTCCGATTTCGTGTCGCTTGGCGCATACATGCCCGGCGGCGACGTGATCTCGGAAAATACACTGCATAATCACGTCTCCGTAAAAAACGGACTCATCACCGGCCCGACCGGACGGACATATCATTTGCTCGCCGTGCCGGACAATGCCACACTCACGCTGGCCGCGCTCGAAAAAATGGAAAAACTCATTGCCCAAGGCGCCGTCGTGCTCGGCCCGAAGCCCGCCGCGCCGGCGCCATGCCGTGACTTTGCAAGCATCAGCAAAAAATTCAAGGAACTGGGCGACCATATTTGGGGAAGCGACGCGCTCCCGACGACCGGTGAATGCGCTTATGGACAAGGCAGGGTGTTGTGGGGCTGCACGCCAAAAGACGCGTTACGCCGGCTGAATATCGCACCCAGTATAAAATTTCCCGACACAGGAAACGTTGACGACGATATATGCTGGCAGCAACGCACTGCCGATGGCGCGGAGATTTTTTATTTTTCCAACATCGGCGAAAAAACCCGGCATCTGAATCTCTCGCTTCGCGCCAAAAACAAAACCCCGGAAATCTGGAATCCCGAGACAGGGGAAATCGCCCTTGTCGCCGTGTGGCGTCCGACTGACATCGGGACAGATATTTCGCTGTCACTGAAACCAAATCAGGCGCTGTTTGTGGTTTTCCGCGAGCCTGTTTCGCGGCAGGATTTCATCGCCGCCGTCGATGGCTCCACATCCAGGGATTATTACTCCATCGAACAGAATACCGGCAACTCCGGATGGATCGTGAAGTCCGCGACTCCCGGCAATTACACCGTGCGGACGACCAAGGGCAAAATATTGCGCGCCACCGTCGGCGACCTGCCCGCCGCGGTGTCTTTTGACGGCGCGTGGACAGTCGAATTCAAGCCGCCGGGCGGAAGCACGTTTTCCACAACATTCGACAAACTGGAATCGTGGACACTTTCACGCGATGAGCGTATTAAATATTTTTCCGGCACTGCCGTTTATACAAACACGTTTCAAGTCGTCAGAGACAACATCAGCGACAGCTTGTCCGCAGTGCTCGATCTAGGAACGGTGAAGGAACTGGCCTCGGTCACGATAAACGGAAAATTTGTCACGACGCTCTGGCATGCGCCGTTTGAAACGGATATCACGAATTATATAAAACCCGGGAAAAACGAAATCTGCATCGCGGTGACAAACACCTGGGCAAACCGCCTGATTGGCGACAACCAATATCCCGATGATTGCGAATGGGGCGTCGGAACGCCGGCGGAAGGCCGCCCCCTGCGCAAATTCCCCGACTGGCTGCTCGAAAACAAGCCGCGCCCATCAGGCCAGCGGCAGGCATTCTCGACATGGAACTATTTTGATACTCCGCAAAAATCCGTCCTGCCCGATTCCGGACTGCTGGGCGGGGTGCAGTTAAAGTTCCTCCGCCGTGTCGCATTCGTCGAACAAATACAACAATACCGCCATACCCAATGAATCCGCCGACGATGCATATAAACAATTTCGACACGCGCACCGCCATTCTGCCACACGCCGCCATCCTGGCATGGCGCCGGTTGCACTGTAATCATTTAACTGATGTTACGCAGCCCGTAGGGCCTGACCTTGTGTCAGGCCGCGAATTATCAATGTGGCCTCCTTCGCGAGCACGGCCTGACACAAGGTCAGGCCCTACGAAAACTGCCGTCCGCGTAACATCAATCATTTAATTATAAACACTGATTCAACTACCATGAAAACCAATACCAAACTCACAATCGCCCTCGCCAGCCTCGCCTTCGCCGCGCTACTTCCCGCCGCGCCGATGGACGGCACCACCCTCGCTGACTTCGATTTCAGCGATGCGCAAAAAACTCGCACGCAAACACTGATAGACAATGGCACGCTCGAATTGCAGCGCATCCTCACCGGCCCCACCGGCGCCGGCGCCTACCGCCACCTGGGCTGGCCCGTTGCCACGCGCCTGCCCGATGGACGCACCGTGGTGCTCATCCGGCATCTCCTCGATCACTCTGCCTATGCCAGCTATCCCGACAACGCCCGTCGCATCATCTGGTCCGATGACAACATGGCCACATGGCAGCCCGCGAACGTTCTCGACACTCCGCCCGTCCTCGGTGTCTATCCCGAGGCCGATGTCACCGGCGCCGGCAGCAAGTGGGACTACGCCGGCATGCACGCCCTCTCCTGGGCCTATGCCAGCGGCACCACCCAGCTCGCCACCAGCGGCACCGCCCGCCTCGTCGCCATCACGGGCAAGGTGAACGACACCCTGCCATCGGAAAAAAACTTCCGCGTGTATCTTTCCGACGACCGCGGCGTCACTTGGCGCGAGCAGTCCGGCGCTCTCGCAGCCATGCCCACCGCCGCCGTCCACTCCGGTCCGAACATGGCCCGCCATCCCGAGTTCGGCCTCGTCGTGCCCTTCGGACAAGTCACCACCAGCGGCAACAACCAGCCCAACTTCCTCGCCCGCAGTGCTGACGCCGGGGAAACTTGGGAAATGCACACCTGGCTCAACACCACCACCGCCCGCAACGTCGAACCCTCCCTTGCCACGTGGGGTCCCGGCCACATGGTCATCATCGGTCGCGATTACAACGAGGCTTCCGGCTACGATGCCGCCAGCGGAAAATATTATTACACGCAGAACGTTTATAAACACACGCCCGGCGCGCCGTTCTCCGCCGTCACCTTCGCCACCGCGCGCACCAACATCGCCGGCAACGGCGCCACCGCGAAGGACAAGGGCAAAAACGCACGCGAGGCGCACGACACCGCCGACGTTATATACAACCCCGTCACCGGCCGCATCGAAATGATACAAAGCTCCCGCTGGGGCAACGGCGCCGAAAACCCGCTTCCCGCCGACCCGACCGACCCCGGCCAATGCAACAATTCCCTCAATATTTGGAGCATCGACCCCGTTGACCTGCTCGCCAGCGGCACGACATGGCGTTTCGACGGCAACCTCGTCGAACGCCAGGGCATCATCCTCGGCGGCGCGGCTGGCACCTACGGCGCGAAAGGCAACAAGGACGGCTACCACCCCGGCGGCTCCATCGTGGACGAGGCCGCCGGCAAACAGCACATCTTTATATATGTCGGCGTTTATACACAATACGCCAACGCCTACCGCCTCAGCCGCCCGCTCGACACCTACGCCTTCCGCGCCGCCTGCGGCCTGCCTCCGTTGCCGACGCCCGCCGTCACCGCCGCCACCGTTTCCGGCAACACCGTCACCATCGCCGGCATCAACTTCACCGGCTTGAAGGAAGTGCTCGTCGCCGGCCAGCCCGCCATTTTCTCCCCCGACTACAGCATCACCGAAATAAAAGCCACGCTCCCCGCCGGCGTCACCGCCGTCAATCCCGCCGACCTCATCGTGCGCACCGACCACGGCATCACCCGCGGCCTGTCCGACCCCGCCACGCTTCCGCCCGCGATCAGCGCCATCACCTGCGACCTCATCTGGCCCGGCAACCCCGTCACCATCACCGGCGTAAAACTCGCCGATGTTACCACCGTCCTTTTCGGCGACATTGCAATCACCGACTTCGTTTCGCACACCGACACGCAAATCGTCGTGAACGTCCCCGCCGGCGTGCCCGCCGGCGCCATCACGCTCAAGACCGCCGGCGGCGACATCGTGCCGCTCCCCATGAGCGGCAGCTACATCGTCGCCGAAAAACCCTCCGCGCTCGCACCGCTCGTCGCCACGCAGCCCGTCGTCACCGGCCCCCATCCCCTTGACCTCATCGCATCCGCCACCGGCGTGCCCGCGCCCACCTTCAACTGGCAATACCGCCACGCCGCCTCCGCTGCGTGGACCGATCCCACCGGGGCGGATTACGAGGGGACGGACAGCGCTCACCTCACCATCATCAACACCGCCGGCAAAAACAAATGGCAATTCCGCTACACCGCGAAAAACAACACCGAAGACGTCCACAGCAACGAACTAACTCTCCAACTCCTCGACGAAGCGCTCCCCTTCCCCACCGGAATCACCGTGGCCTCCGGCACCGAAAGCCCCGACCTCTACATCGCCGACGCCCAAACCCACGTCATCCGCAAAATCACCCAAGCCGACGGAAAGGCGCTTGTCGTTGCCGGACAACCCGGCGAATCCGGCGCCGACGACGGAGCCGCCTCCGCCGCACGCTTCAACGCGCCCGGCGGCGTCACCATCACCGCCGGCGGCACACTCGTCGTCGCGGACACCGGAAACTCCCGCATCCGCCTCGTCGCCGCCGACGGCGCCGTCACAACCCTCTCCACCGCCTTCAAACACCCCCGCGGCGTCGCAGCGCACGACCTTGGCGGCGACATCTACGTGGCCGACACTGGCAACCACCTGATAAAAAAAATCACCGCCGACGGCACGGTCTCCACCATCGCCGGCATCGGGGCGCCCGGCTTCGCCAACGGCATCGGCCCCGCCGCGCAATTCAACACCCCCGCTGGCATCGCCGTGGACGTCGCCGGCAACCTTTACATCGCCGACACCGGCAACAACGCCATCCGCTACATTGACATGACCACCGGCAGCGTCTCCACCTTCGCCGGACGCCCCCTCGTGGCCCCCGGCGCCAACGACGGCGCGAAAACCACCGCCGCCACCTTCAACGCGCCCGAAGGCGTCACCGTGGACACAAACGGACATGTATTCGTGGCTGACACCGGCAACTCGCACATCCGCTCCATATACTCCGGCTCCGTCTTCCACACGGTGCTTTCCCCAGCATCTTTTCAGAGCTACGCCGGTTTCAAGGATGGTCTCTCCGGCGACGTTTTGTTTGACCA
>JAISGL010000237.1 GCA_031263125.1 Opitutaceae bacterium
CTTACCCGATAGGATAGAAACCTCACCCGATGAAACACGACCTCCGACCCGAATGCGCGTCCGATTACATGGATCCGGACGCCCTGCGCGCCCTCCAACTCGCGCGCCTCCAGGAAACCGTCCGCCGCTGCCACGAACGCGTGCCGCTCTTCCGCCAGCGCATGGACAAACGCGGCCTCGCGCCCGACGACATCCACTCGCTCGACGACCTCGCGCGCCTCCCCTTCACCGACAAAAACGACCTGCGCGACACCTACCCCTACGGCCTCTTCGCCGAGCCGATGAGCAACATCGTCCGCATCCACGCATCGAGCGGCACGACGGGCAAACCCATCGTCGTCGGCTACACCCGCGAAGACCTCGGCGTGTGGAGCGAAGTGATGATGCGCTCATTCATAATGGCGGGCATGGACGAGCACGACGTCCTCCAAAACGCCTACGGCTACGGCCTCTTCACCGGCGGCCTCGGCGCGCACGGCGGCAGCGAACGCCTCGGCTCGACAGTCATCCCCATCTCCGGCGGAAACTCCGAACGCCAGATGCTCGTGCTGAAAGATTTCGGCGTCACCGCGATCTGTTGCACGCCCTCCTATTTCATCCACCTCATCGAGCACATAAAGGAAACCGGCGTCCCGCTCTCCGAACTCAAACTGCGCGTCGGCATCTTCGGCGCCGAACCGTGGTCGGACGCGATGCGCGCCTACATCCAGCGCGAAGCCGGCATCCGCGCCCACGACATCTACGGCCTCACCGAAATCATCGGCCCCGGCGTCGGCATCGAATGCCGCGAGCAAAACGGACTCCACATATTCGAAGACCACTTCCTGATGGAAATCGTGGACCCCGACACCGGCGCCGTCCTGCCCGACGGCGCCGAAGGCGAACTCGTCATCACCACGCTCACCAAAAAAGCCTTCCCCATGGTGCGCTACCGCACGCACGACATCACCGCCATCATGCCCGGACGCTGTGCGTGCGGCCGCACCCTCCGCCGCATCCGCCGCATCCGCTCGCGCTGCGACGACATGATGATCATCCGCGGCGTGAACGTCTTCCCCTCGCAAATTGAAGCCGCGCTCCTCTCGGTTGAAAGCACGCTCCCGCACTACCAGATCATCCTCACGCGCAAAGGCGGCCTCGACCAGATGGAAGTCCGCGTCGAAGTCACCAAGGAAATGTTTGGCGACCGTGTGAGCGAACTTGAAGCCATGCGCAAACGCCTCGCGCACGCCATCGAGCACACCACGGGGTTGCGCATCCCCGTCATCCTCGCCGAGCCGCACACCATCGCCCGCAGCGAAGGCAAAGCCAAACGCGTCATCGACCGCCGCGCCGAATGCGCCGAAATCCCGTGATTCCACTTTGATTCCACTTTGATAAAATGTTTTTCCCGCTATTTTCAGCGGCACCTCAAGCCGAATATCCGCAAGCCTCCGGCTTGCCTCGGCGATACCGTTCAAAACTGCGAAGAACATTAACAAATTAAAACCAAGCCGCCCGCAAACCGCCGGCGTCGGAACCCTCGAAAATTTTTCCACCCAATCGCGCTCACTCACTCACCCATCCACCATCCATCCACCACCCATCTACCACCCAGCACCCATTACCCGTTCAACCCCCCACGCAACCACCCACGCAACAACCGCTCAACCACACCCAACCACACAACCACATCCACCCACGCCCACCAATGAACAACATCAAGCAACTCTCCGTCTTTCTCGAAAACCGTCCCGGCCACCTCGGCCAGCTCTGCCGCGTCCTTGCCGGCGCAGGCATCAACATCGTCACCCAAATGATAGCCGACACCACCGAGTTCGGCATCACCCGCCTCATCATCCGCGAATGGCGCGAAGCCAGGGAACTCCTCGAACGCGCCGGATTTGCCGTCAAGGACACCGACGTGCTCGCCATCGAAGTCGCGCACGAACCCGGCGGCCTGGTGCGCGTGCTGGACGTCGCCGCCGCCGCCGGTTTCAACATCGAATACATGTATGCCTTCGCCCTCGCCTGCGACGACGCGAACAAGGCGCTCGTCGTCATCCGCCCCGACCGCGACGCCGCGCAAGCCGCCGCCGCGCTCGCCGCCGCCGGCATCGGAGTCCTGTCCGCCGAAACCTTCTACTCCCAAAAAAAACCATGACCGCCGAATCGTAGCGCAGGCTGCCAAGCCTGCTCAAAACCACCATGTCAGGCAGGCAACCGGACAAATTAATAACTGATGTTACGCGACCGGCAGGGTTTTGTAGGACCTGACCTTGTGTCAGGCCGCGTTCGCGTGGGAGGCCACACAGGTAATTCGCGGCCTGACACAAGGTCAGGCCCTACGAAATCCCGCCATCCGCGTAACATCAGTTAACAAACTGATATTCCCCGGCGAGATTTTTTGGCAGGGCGGTCTCGCCGAGATCGCCGATATCCCCAGCGTGGCGAAGCCGCAACCAAAGATGGACGCCGGCGACCGGGACGGGCAGTGCTTGAAGTGTGAACAAACAAACCATCTGCCAGAACCACGGCCGCGGCGTTGAAGCATTTGTGAAGCAACACGCGCCGCTTGTCACGGGCGTAATCAGCGGCTGGGATCGTCCGGGCGCATCTCAAAAACGGGACAAGCAAGACGCTGTGGCACGGGCGTCTCGCGCGTGTTCCGGGAGTAGCGCGGGCGTCTCGCCCGCGTCGGGGCTGGCATGGGGGGCGGCGCTTCGCGCCGTCCACGGGCAAGATGCCCGTGCTACTCGATCCGGCGGCTTCGCCGGCAGCGGGCGGGACGCCCGCTCTACTCCAGAATTGGCGGCATGCCCTGTCCCGTTTTTGAGATGCGCCCCAA
>JAISGL010000248.1 GCA_031263125.1 Opitutaceae bacterium
CCTCCTACGCATGCGCGGCCTGACACAAGGTCAGGCCCTGCAAAATCCTGCCGTCCGCGTAACATCAGTGAGTAATAACACAACCTCGAAGAGGTTGCCTGCATCACTCGCGGTTCAGCGGTTCGGCGGGTCAACCTTGGGCAACTTTTGCCATTGGCGAAACAGTTGAAATACGAAATTCTCGGTGCTCCATCGCAATCACACCATGAATATGACTCCGCGCTCGCTAATCATGACAGTACTCTCCGCCGCCGCCCTCGCCCTCTCGGGCCAACCAGCCGCCGTCGCCTCGCCCGAAATCAACGCCGACCACACGGTCACTTTCCGCCTCCGCGCCCCAGGGGCGCGCACTGTCGCCTTGCGCTGCGAAGGCGTTCCCGACGCCACGCTCATTAAAAATGATGACGGCGTGTGGTCCTTCACCACCGCCCCGCTCGCGCCCGACATCTACTACTACAGCTACATCGTCGACAGCGTGCGCATGACCGACCCTGCCAACCCGCACCTCAAATATAATCTCCTCAGCAACTCCAGCGAACTCATCGTGCCAAGCCCCGCCGGCGCGCCTCCGCAAATCTGGCAGCGCACCGGCGCGCCGCGCGGCATTTTGCACCGGCATTCCTACAAATCAAAAACGTCCGGCGACGATCGCGACTTCATCGTCTACACGCCGCCCGGTTATGATCCCGCCGATGCCGGCGCGCGCCACCCCGTCCTGTATTTGCTGCACGGATACAGCGACGACGCCACGGCCTGGTCAACGGCGGGCCGCGCCGACACCATTCTCGACAACCTCATCGCCGCCGGCAAAGCCCGGCCCATGATTGTCGTCATGCCGCTTGGTTACGGCACGCTCGACGTCGTTCGCGCCGGCTGGCAGGGCATGCGCGCCAAGCCCGGCCTTTGGGAAAAAAATCTCCGCGATTTCGATCCCATCCTCACCGGCGAAATCGTCCCGCAGGTCGAGGCCGCCTACCGTGTCTCGACCAAACGCGAGGACCGCGCCATCGCCGGCCTTTCGATGGGCGGCGCCGAATCGCTCGCCATCGGCCTCAATCACACCGACCTCTTCGCATGGATCGGCGCCTTCAGCTCAGGCGGACTCCCGACGGATTTCGACGCCGCGTATCCCAAATACAATGGCGACACGGCAAAACAAATCCGCCTTCTCTGGCTCGCCTGTGGCAAGGAGGACCAGCTCATCACCGTCAACAACAACATTGTCGCATGGCTGAAGCAAAAGGCTCCCGGCGTTTCGCTCCAATACACCGTTTCCGAGCACGGCCACACTTTTCGCAACTGGCGCCGCTACCTCGCCGACTTCGCCCCGCTGCTTTTCCAAAAGTGACGCGGGGGGCTGAACTCGGGCGGGGTTTTCGAACTGTGCTTGCGCGAGGAGCAGAGCAGCGAATGCCGGCGCTATGGTATTTTCCACCGTTGGCAGGGCGGTCTCGCCGAGACCTCCGTCGCTTGCGTCGTGGTATTCGCGGCGGTCTCGGCGAGACCGCCCTGCCAACGGTGTCTATATCGGTGGAAAATATCATGGCGCGAGCGTCTCGCCCGCGTCGGAGTTGGCACGGGACGGCGCTTCGCGCCGTCCATGGGCGGGACGCCCATGCTACTCAAACCCACGGGCAAGATGCCCGTGCCACTCGATCCGGCGGCTTCGCCGTTCACAGGCAAGATGCCCGTGTTACTTCCAGACACATGGGCGGGACGCCCATGCTGCTTCGGAATTCGCGTCCGCCCTGCCTTATTCCAGCTTGCGTTCATAACTGCGTTACGCGCGTAGGGCCTGACCTTGCTGTCAGGCCGCGAATTACCAGTGTGGCCTCCCACGCGGGCGCGGCCTGACACAAAGTCAGGCCCTGCAAAATCTGCCTTTCGCCCCGCCTTCCGCCCTGCCTTACAGCGCCGTGTTGCTCGGCACCACACAGCCTTTCGGGACGAGCAGCACGCCGTCGCGAATCATCACGCCGTGCGCGTAGGTGCCGTCCGATTTGCCCGCGGGCGTGAGCTTCACGTTGTCGCCGATGCGCGCGTTTTTGTCGATGATCGCGCCCTGGATGTTGCAGCCGTGCCCGAGTCCGAGCAGCGGGATGCCCTGGCGCGAGTTCATCGACAGTTGCTCGGGCGTCTCGTAATAGTCCGCGCCCATCATCACCACGTCCTCAAGGCGGCAGCCTTTGCGGACAAACGAGCGGATGCCGAGCACGCTGTGCTTGATGAACGAGTCCTCGACGATCGAGCCGTCGCCGATCACCACGTAGTCGATGTCGCATTTGTTGATCTTCGACGCGGGGAGATAATTTTCCTGCGTGTAGATGGGCGATTGTTCGTCGAAGAAATTGAACGGCGGCAGCGGTTGCGCGAGGGCGAGGTTGGTGTCGAAAAATGCCTTCACCGTCCCGATGTCCTCCCAGTAACCCTCGAAGATGTGCGCGAACAGGCGGCGGCGTCCGAGGAGGCTTGGGATCACTTCCTTGCCGAAATCGGTCATCGTGTTGTTGAGCGCCTCGGCGATCACCGAGCGGTTGAACACGTAAATGCCCATCGACGCCAGGCAGTGCTTCTCCGTTTTGTCGGTCTGCTCCAGCTTCGATTGAAGCGTGTCGCTGAGCACGAGCTTGTTGATGACCGCCGGGTCTTTCGGCTTCTCGACAAACTCGCAGATCGACAGGTCGTCGTTCACGCGCATCAAGCCAAGCCCCTCGACTTTCGACACCGGGAACGGAATCGCGGAAATCGTGACGTCGGCCTTGGTCTCGATGTGCTGCCTGATGATCTTGCGGAAATCCATCCGGTAAAGCTGGTCGCCCGAGAGGATGAGCACCAGGTCGTGCGCGAAATTGCGGAAATGCTGGAGATTGCGGCGCACGGCGTCCGCGGTGCCCTGATACCAGTCGACGCTCTTCTCCGTTTGCTCCGCGGAGAGGATGTCGACAAACCCGCCGCCAAACGGGTCAAACCGGTAGGTGTTCTGGATGTGCCTGTGAAGCGATGCCGTGTGGAATTGCGTGAGCAGGAAAATCCGGTTCAGGCCCGAGTTGAGGCAGTTGCTTATCGGAATATCGACCAGCCGGTACTTCCCGGCAAGAGGCACCGCCGGTTTGCAACGTTCCATCGTCAGAGGGTAGAGACGCGTGCCGCGTCCGCCACCCATGATTACCGAAATAACATTTTGTGTCGCCATGATTGTGAGTTGTGCAACGGATGAATTTTTAAAAGGAGGGGACTAAAACGTTGCCCAGCATTTCCCCCTCGTCCTAGTTTCGCGAGACAAAAGAACATGAAATTTTTCAACCCGGACTTTTTCCAATAATCCCATGTGTGGCATCGTCGGTTACGCAGGCAAACAAAAGGCAGCCGCCATCCTCGTCGAAGGACTCAAGCGCCTCGAATATCGCGGTTACGATTCGGCGGGAGTCGCCATCCTCCAGGGCAACCGCATCGACGTCGCGAAAAAAACCGGACGCGTCGAAAACCTCGTCAAGGAAGCCGCGCGGCACCATTTCACCGGCACGACCGGCATCGGCCACACCCGCTGGGCCACGCACGGCGGTGTAACCGACGCCAACGCCCACCCCCACCTCAGCTCCGACGGCAAGTTCGCCATCATCCACAACGGCGTCATCGAAAACTACGCCGGCATGAAAAAATTCCTCATCGGCAAAGGCTACGCCTTCTCCTCCGAAACCGACACCGAGGCGCTCTGCAACCTCATCGCCTACCACTACGCCAAGGAACCCGAACCCGCGCCCGACTCCGGCAAAAGCCGCTTCCTCGAAAGCGTCCGCCGCGCCCTGATGCACGTCGAAGGCGCCTACGGCATCGCCGTGCTCTGCACCGATTGCCCCGGCGAAATCGTCGCCGCCCGCAAAGCCTCCCCGCTCATCCTCGGCGTCGGCGACCGCGAATACCTGCTCGCCAGCGACGTCTCCGCGCTCGTCAGCCGCACGCAAAACGTCGTCTATCTCAAGGACGGCGAACTGCTCCACATCACGCCGGGCGCCTTTTCCATCATCACGCAAAACGAGGAGGACGTCGACCCCGTCGTCGACACCGTGAGCTGGAACGTCGAGGCCGCCTCGCTCGGCAATTACAGGCACTACATGGAAAAGGAAATATTCGAGCAACCCACCGCGCTCGAAAACTCCATGCGCGGCCGTTTTTCCGAGGACGGCTCCACGGCCAACTTCGGCGGCCTCAATCTCACCGCCGCCGAATTCCGCCAGGTCGACCGCATCGTCTTCCTCGGCTGCGGCACCGCCTGGCACGCCTGCCTCGTGGCCGAGCACCTCATCGAACGCTTCGCGCGCGTCCCCGTCGAAGTCGAGTACGCCTCCGAGTTCCGCTACCGCAACATCCCGCTCGACCGCAACACACTCTTCTTCGTCCTCAGCCAGTCGGGCGAAACCATCGACACCCTCGGCGCGCTCCGCGAAGCCCGGCGCAAAGGCTACAAAGTCCTCGCGATTAATAACACCGTCGGCTCCAGCATCGCGCGCGAATCCGACGGCGGCATCTACCAGCACGTCGGCCCCGAAATCGGCGTCGCCTCGACCAAAGCCTTCACCTCGCAAATCCTCATCGGCGCCATGCTCGCGCTCTACATCGCCCGCACGCGCGACATGAGCTACAACGACGGCCTCGCCTACGTGCAAGCCATCAAAAGCGCCCCCGACCTCGTCCGCCGCGTCCTCGACACGCAAGCCGCGCGCATCCGCGACATCGCCCGGCGCTACGCGCACTACAACGACATGCTCTTCCTCGGACGCCTCTCGCTCTTCCCCATCGCCCTCGAAGGCGCGCTCAAGTTGAAAGAGATATCCTACATCCACGCCGAAGGCTACCCCGCCGCCGAGATGAAACACGGCCCCATCGCCCTCGTGAGTGAAAACTGCCCCGCCGTTTTTTTCGCGCCCAAAGGGGAAATCTTCAACAAACTCGTCTCCTCGATCCAGGAAATCAAGGCGCGCAAAGGCAGTACCATCGTCATCACGACGGAAGGCTGCGAGTTCCCGCCCGGCGTTGCCGACGAAATCATCACGCTCCCCGACTGCCACGAAGCCGTCCTCCCGATCATCGCCACGATCCCCGTGCAACTCCTCAGCTACCACATCGCCCTCGAGCGCCACTGCGACGTCGACAAACCCCGCAACCTCGCGAAATCCGTGACCGTTGAGTGAGTGATGAGCGAGTGATATTACGCGGCACGCGACAGCCCGTTTTTGGGTGGTTCCACTTTGGTAACTGATGTTACGCTGCGCGACTGCCTTTCCTGGGAGCGCGGGCATCTCTGCCCGCGAAACGTCGGGCGCCCGCTTGGTGTATTGCGAAAATTCATCGCGGGCAGGGATGCCCGCACTCCCAAGTGACCGTCCCGGGGTGGTCACTAAACGGATACGGACGTCAAAACCCGCACGCGGGACGCGTGCGCTCCCCGAAGGATTCCGTTCACTCACCGGGCAAGGCTTCCACAAAAAAGGCCGGCCCGCTTGCGCGGGCCAGCCTGCAAAATGGATGCCGGCATCGGCGCCGGCGCCGGGTTTCTATCACACGACGCGGGCGCCGCCGCCGGCGCGGTCGAGGATTTCGAGTTCGGCGTATTTGCGGCTCTCGTGGAATTTGCCGTCGTGCCAGCAAATCGCGCTCCAGTCGTTTTTCGTCGCCGTGATGACGCGGCGCAGCGTGGTGGCCGCGACCTTGAAGTTCGGGAAACCCTTCACGGCGGTCTCGATCATCGCCTTGAACGCGTTCACGGGAATCGTGCTGATGTTGTGGTCAACGCCCTTGACCTCGAAGCCGGGCGAGGCGGTGAAATCCTCCTCGTTGCCGATCATCACATCTACGTATCGCGCGATCTCGCGGTTCACTTCCCGGGCCTTTTTCAGGCCGCCGATGAATTTCCAGAGCGAGGGGCGGTAGTTGAGGTCGCAGCTGACAATGGTGCCGTGCTTCGCGGCGGCCTTCACGGCCTCGATGGTGAGCGCGGCGGTCGTCTCGGAGAGCGCGGCGAAGATGCCGCCGGTGTGGAACCAGCGCGCTCCCAGCCGGCCGAAAATGTGCCCCCAGTCGAAGTCGCCGGGCTTGAGCTGCGAGGCGGCGGTGTTGCCGCGGTCGGGCACGCCCACGGCGCCGCGGATGCCGAAGCCGCGCTCGGTGAAGTTGAGGCCGTTGCGGACGGTGCGGCACATGCCGTCGTCCTCGCGCCATTTGATGAAATCGGTGCAGACGCCGCCCTGCATGCCGAAGTCCTCCAGCAGATGGCCGACCTCGTTGTCCACAAACGCGGTCGCGACCGCCGTGCGCAGGCCGAAGCATTTGCGCAGGCCGCGCGAGGTGTTGTATTCGCCGCCGCCCTCCCAGACTTTGAACTGGCGGGCGGTGCGGACCCAGCCCTCGCCGGGGTCGAGGCGGAGCATGATTTCGCCGAGCGAGATTTGGTCGAAGGCGCAGCTTTGGCTGGTTTTATCTGGAGGCTCATGATTGGGAAAAGAGCACGGCCTGAAACGCGGAGGGGCGCGGGGCGTAACTGTGTTTTGGAGCGCGTGTCCGTTTTTGCCGGCGACGGCGCCGCGTGTTGCCCGCCCGCGCCGCCGCGCGCTCCGCGTCACGCCTGCCGCGCCCGCCCCTTTTTCGCGGTTGCCGCTGGCGCCGCCGCGTCCGCCTTGTCCGCCGGCGCCCGCACCACCTGCTCGACGACCAGCTGCCCCGCCTCCCCCAGCCGCGCCAAAAACTGCGTCACCGCCAGCCGCACCACCTCCGCCCGGCTGATGCCGTTGGCCTCGGCAGTCCGGCACACCGCCTCTTCCAATTCGGGTGTGAAACGCACGGGAAACGACTGCTTTTTTCTCATGCGCCCAACCTGCCCGCCCCCGCCGGCGCCGGCAACGTTTTTCCGCAACCCCGCCGCGCCCCGCCACCGCCCGCCCTCCGCGTCCGGCGGAAAAAACGCTTGACAAATGGAAACTTTTCGTCTTCAAAAGGAATACAAACCGGCTACAAAACGAATACAACACGTCTCCACCCTCACACCCGCAACACCATGCCAGCACCCGCCAAACCGTTCACCTGCCGCTTCGATCCCGACACGCGCGCCGCCCTCCGCCGCGCCGCCGCATGCCTCCGCCTGCCCGAAGCCGAGGTCGTCCGCCGCGCCGTCCACCAGGCCGCCGTCGGCACCGGCACCGCTCTCCGCAACCCTGCCGCCGGTTCCCCAAAAAACGCCGCCACCGCAAAGCAAACCCGCAAATAACGCCACCCCCTATGCAGATGCATGCGCCAACGCCGCCACCGGCGACAGCACGTTACATATAAATCTTTCCGTCTGACAATTCAGTCAGTGGACAACCCGCAAACAAAAACCTATGAAAATCATGAAAAAACGCACACATGGAACCGATGCTGTGATGAACGGGAAACTGCACGGTGCAACCGACCAAACAGATTACTTTTATTTTTTTTGTCCGAAGTGTCCGAAAAATCACATGCTCCGTGTTCTGGATTATTCAATCAATCACGAGGAACCGGGGAACCGATATAATGACACGTTGAAAAGCAAGGCCCCGCGTTCATTTGTCATCGCTTTCGACTTGTATTGCGAACAGTGCGGACTCCGCGATTGCGTAAAGGTTTCCAATGTTGGCTGGCAAGACGGTCAGCATGCCAAAGCACTCGGGAAGCCATAAAGGGAAGTTTCCAATGGTTTTCTAAGAACTTTTTCCATAAGAATCATGGGAAGCGTGTTGACGGCATTATTTATGCAAGTTCAAAAAATGAAGACAAGAAGTCATATTGTATTTTTGCCAGGAGGCAAAACTGCATTGATTTGGGCGACAATGCAAATGACGAATCGATGCTTCTGCTGCGGAGGTGCATTACGCGTAAAGTAGATTTCCGCAAAGAGAGACACCCCGATGATTGAACGCACATGGTTTAACCTGCGAAAATGGCAATCTTTCAAACAATAACAGAATGGGCAAATACAAGTCAGGGCCTGATTACATTGCTGACCTTCATAGTCACTGTGCCACCGGCATTGGTTTTGCTTTATAAGGGATACCGGAGAATCTGTCCATCGAAACGGGAAAGGGAGGCATGTCTTGAAAATGAGATGATTCATAGTCAAACTCTAAAAAAAGAAATCGAATCCAGGGTGAAATGGGACGAGCAATATTCATACTATGGTGAATTTTTACTGCTTGATATCGAGAGAAGCCTTTCCGATACAGATGAATCCAAACGAACGAATGCAACGCCCTGTCTTCTCGTAGTTCTAACAAATATCCACAATGACTATATCGAATTCACCACCGGGAGTTCTTCGGCTTGTCATATCAAGAAAATAGGGGACGTGTGGTATTCTTGCAATAAAGGCGAGGAGAGTGCAATATTGGTTGAGGCGGTTCATAGATTGCCTTATAAAAACATTGCGATAATTCGATGGGATACAAATGAGTGTTGGCGGAAGCCGCAGGTGTGTTGCCGATCTATGCGTTCAAATAAGTTTCCATTTACACGCATTTACTATGCCCAAGAAGCGGATTTTGGGGCACGTAAAATTTTATGTGAAGTTTGTCTGGCACGAGATGTTAAAAGAAAACCGAAGGAGTTTGAATAACATAATGAATAAAAACCGTGTGTTAAATATTTTATAATACGTTCATTTTCCCATGAAATCACCAACCATCCACACCCTGCCCGTCAGGGCATTGCTAACCGCCGCCACCTTCTTGCTGCCAGCTTTTGTCCATGCACAAGAGGGCGTCACCGCCGTCGCCGCCGGTTACTATCACACCCTGTTCACCACCGCCGACGGCAAACTTTGGGCAACGGGCTACAACGGCTTCGGCCAACTCGGCACCGGCGACACCACCTACTACCGCAGCACGCCCGTGCAAGTGGCGGCCAGCGGCAGCGTCACCGCCGTCGCCGCCGGTTACTATCACACCCTGTTCACCACCGCCGACGGCAAACTCTGGGCAACGGGCCGCAACGACTCCGGCCAACTCGGCACCGGCGACACCACCTACCGCAGCACGCCCGTGCAAGTGGCGGCCAGCGGCAGCGTCACCGCCATCGCCGCCGGTGGCGATCATACCCTGTTCACCACCGCCGACGGCAAACTCTGGGCAACGGGCTACAACTACTCCGGCCAACTCGGCACCGGCGACACCAACAACCGCACCACGCCCGTGCAAATCTTCTCGTCATCACCGCCCGACGTATGGGTTTCCGGTCATGGCCCGCAAACCGGACAAGCGGGACACAACGCAACATTTCAAGTCCACCTCAACAACATGCCCGAAAGCCTGTTCACATTCTCCTGGCAAAAAAACGGCGTTCCCCTCGCCGGCGCCACGTCCGCCTCCTACACCACGCCTTCCCTCACCCTCGCCGACAACGGCTCCCTCTACACCGTCACCATCGCCGGTTACGGCGGCACCGTCACACTCTCCGCCGCGCTCGCCGTCACGCCCACGCACACCGCGCCCGCCATCGCGCCCGGCGGCGATCTCTCCGCCATCACCCACGCCTACGGCGGCGCCGCCACCCTCGCCGTCGCCGCCACCGGCTACCCCGCGCCGGCATTCCAATGGGAAACCAGCGCCAACGGCA
Source organism: Opitutaceae bacterium (assembly GCA_031263125.1). GTDB lineage: Bacteria > Verrucomicrobiota > Verrucomicrobiia > Opitutales > Opitutaceae > Ereboglobus. The sequence continues at coordinate 9,622 of JAISGL010000248.1, forward strand.
CCACGTGGACACCCCTCTCCGACTCCGTCACCACCGACGCCGGCGGTGCCGTCACCGCCTCCGTCGCCGGCGCCCGCACCGCCACCCTCACGCTCACCGGGCGCACCCCGGAAAACGACGGCACGCAATACCGCCTCCGCATCACCAACACCACGACCAGTTTCGCCGGCACCGTCACCACCAACACAACCACCAGCGCGGAGACCATGCTTATCGTCTCCACCGCGCCCGCGCCCGCGTTTAACATCAGCAAAACCATCCTCGCCCTCGCCGCCCCCGCCAATTCCGCCGGCACGTTTGCCATCACCGGCCAGATCCCCTG
>JAISGL010000260.1 GCA_031263125.1 Opitutaceae bacterium
AAGTCTGTCCGGAGAGTTGGTTACAGCCATTGGAATCTTTGCCGAACGGTGCGCACGGCGCGCGGCCCCCCTGCCTCATCCGTAACGTAATGTAGTGCCGAAAATCGACCTCTTGAAATTGTAACACGTTGGCTATCAAGAATCGGACTTTTTGAACTGCGGAACTCGGGGTAATTCGCAGCCTGCCGCAAGGCCAGGCTACGTGCCGCGAAACATCAGCGCGGTAATTTATCCAAACGCCTTTTTCCGCAATCCGCGCAGTGTGACAAGATCGCCCCAATCGGTGATCTTCGGCAGAGGGCGGAGCGTGGTGCGTTTTCGATGTCCGGTCTGACGTTTGTAGACCGTGAGATATTTTGCCACAAACGCCTTGGAGCCGAGCACCGCGCCATCGGAAAAATACCTCACACGGCAGCGCAGCACCGTCGCGAGCGGCAGCGTGCCATTTTCCGCGATCACTTTTTCGAAAGCCTCCTGTGAAATGGCCGCCTTGTCCGCGCGCAAAGGAACGCCCGCGCCAAAAAGCCGCATCCGGTAGGCATCGTGTACGCCGCGCCAAGTCTGGTTGTTTTCGTCGCCGACGACCGCGGTGATGCCGCTTTGCGCGGCCCGTTTCCCGGCGACGGCCTCCGCATATCCGCAAAAACGGTAGTCCTTGGGATCATCGACAATGCCGGCGCGCACCGGATTCAAATCGATATATGCCGCCATCGTTGAAAGAACATATCCGCGCCCCTCCACGAGCACGCTTTTGAAGCGCTCGGACCAGAGCGTGCCGTGGCGGTTGTGAGTGCGATTGAACCAAATCGAGAAACGCTGTTTGAGCAGTTTCATGAATTGGGAGACCTCGCCCATGAGCGCCAGCTGCTGCTTGCACCAGGCGTCGGCATCGGGACCGCCCTTTTTGAGCTGCGCGGCGATGTCCTCAATGTGCGCGGCCTGATATTTCGTGGGCTTTGGGTAGAGCACATGGTAGCGGCGAAGCAGTTCCGCGTCCGCGATCCCGACCCGCAGCGGCACGCGGACAAGCACATGAAAGTGGTTCGACATGACGGCATATGTGAGAATTTGCACGCCGCAGTAGTCGGCGATCTGCCAGAGCTGTTTGCGGAACATCTCCCTGGCGGTGTCGTCGAGGCAGCGCTCGCTGTTCACGGTGCGTGACATGCAGTGATAGACAGCCCCCGAATGACGGGGATCAACCTTGATGCGTGGTGTTCTCATGCAGGAAACAAATGACAATTGGAAACGTGTGATCAAGATTTTTTTAGCCTGTCCCTGTTATTAATAAATTTTTTATTGCCGTTTCTATTTCTGCGTTTTGGAGTCTTGGGTTTAACGATGTCTTCCGCCTACCAAGTCACAGCTCGCAAATGGCGTCCCCAGACGTTTGACGATGTTGTCGGACAGGATCATGTGGTCCGCACTCTCAAAAACGCCATCGCGCGCAATCGTATCGCACATGCCTACCTTTTCGTCGGCCCGCGCGGCACCGGCAAAACATCCACCGCCCGCATTTTCGCCAAGGCACTCAACTGCACCGGCGGCCCCAAGGCCGACTTCGACCTCAACGACCCGATGTGCAAGGCCATCGCCAATGGCTCGCATCTCGACGTCATCGAAATCGACGGCGCTTCAAACAATGGCGTGGATCAAGTCCGCGACCTCCGCGAAACCGTCCAATACGTCCCGGCACAGGGAAAATTCAAAATCTACATCATCGACGAAGTGCACATGCTCTCGACAGCCGCGTTCAACGCGCTGCTCAAAACCCTCGAAGAGCCGCCTTCACACGTGAAATTCGTCTTCGCCACCACCGACCCGCAAAAAGTTCTCCCGACAATCGTCTCGCGCTGCCAGCGTTTCGACCTGAAACCCATCCCCAACGACCTCATCATCCAGCGTCTCAAACAAATCGGCGCCGAGGAAAAAATCATCGCCTCCGACGCCGCCTACGAGTGCATCGCGCGCATGGCCGACGGCGGCATGCGCGACGCGCAATCCATCTTCGACCAGATGATTTCCTTCTGCGGCGCCGATATCGAGGAGTCCGACGTGCTCGACGTCTACGGCCTTGTCTCGGGGGAAAAAATCGCCGCGCTCGGCGGGGCGCTCGCCGCCGGTGATCATCAAAAAATCATCGCCATCGTCGACGAATGCGATCACCAGGGCCGCGATCTCGTCCGGCTCCTCAGCGACCTGCAAGCCCTCGTGCGCAACACCCTCATCGACGCCATCGCGCAAGGCGGCGTCAGCGACAAACTCGGCGGCACCAAAATGAGCACCGAGCAAATCACGCGTCTTCTCGACGGACTCCGCGAAGGCGAAGGCGCGGTGAAAATCGGCCTCGCCGAGAAAATCAATTTCGAAGTCACGCTCCTCAAAGCCGTCGAGGCCAGCCGCGCGCGCGCCATCGACTCACTCATCAAGGAACTCACCGCGCTCGCCGCCGAAAGCCCCCCTCCCGCCGCGCCAGCCGCCAGCGCAGCCGACGCCAACAGCGAAAAAAAAAAGACCTGATTGAGGCGCTCGAAGCGCGCCTCACCGTCGCGCTCGCCGACTACAACGAAAAAGCGAAGCACGACCGTGAAAAAAGCGCGGCGATGCCATTCATTGCCAGCAATCTTGGCGGCGGCACACTCGCCGGCAAAGTTGCGCATCAAATCGATGAAACCCGCGCCGCGGCCGAACGTGCAGACGCGGAAGATGCCGTCGCGCCGTACGTCGTGCAGGAAAGCCTCCCCCCCTACGGAAACGCGACGGCGACTGACGCCGGCTCTTTCGATGACGATGGTCCCTCGTGGCCGAACGAGGCCGCGGAAAGCGCTTTTCTCGCGCACGCGCAGCGATCAACCGCGACCGAATCAGACCCCGCCGCCACCTCAGCCGACAATTCAGCCGACAACGGAGAACAGGACGCCTCAAATCTGCCACCGCTCGACAGCCTCGTTGCGCGCATTCCGGAGGAAACACGCAAAGCGTTGGAGGGTCTTTTTGGCGCCAAATTCAAAGCCGTCCGCAAAATTCCGAGGAAATTGATCAAGTGATTTTGAATGGCTGAAATGTGTATGCGGTGGTGAGGGGCAAAAAGCGACGGCAGCACCGTGGAAGCATCGTGGATGCGCATGCGCAAGGAGCACGGCGTCCTCGCCGCGCCGCCCGACGCAGGCTCGCGCATTATCAGCGTATGCGAGTCAAACTCGCGGAAACGGTGGAGGGCAGTGGTGGCGGTGGCGCACAAGCTCGCGCGGATAATCCACGCGGTATTGCGTACGCGCCGACCATATGAAGCGGCATTACAGCGCAAGGCGCGCTCACTTGGACAACTCAAAAGAAAGGCAAAAACACTCGGCTTCAAACTCACTACCATCCAACAACCTACGGGATATTATTTGAGAGTGACTGACCCGGAATGATCTCCAGTGAAACCGTATAAGTAGCTGTTACACAAGCAGATAAGATCGAAACCAAATAAACAGCAAATAAACAGAGTCAAGTGAATAAACAAAATAAACAGGGTCAGGTTAAATA
>JAISGL010000392.1 GCA_031263125.1 Opitutaceae bacterium
CTTGTGAGTGCAGCCGTCATAGTTAATTTGATCAGCAAAACCAAAACTGAAAAAGGTCTTTCTGTTCGATGTGTTCTTGATGAAGATATATACTCAAAGGGAATGGAGATATCAGACGAGCAATTGGAATCGATAAATATGCTTAAGAATGATTTTCATGGAGAATGGAATTACACGATTCGGCCAAATGTTTGCTAAAATCTGCCAACTTTATTTAGTTACAATTCCTCAGCAGGCTTGGCAGCCTGCGCTACGTACGCGCCGCGTAATATCAGTCATTCAACGCATGTCGCTTTTCAGTCCATCGCTGTCCGTGATTCTGATGCGTCGTGCCGGGTCCGGGAGGCGGTGCTCGTTCGTGAGGTCATTGTTTGCGACAATACAATCCGTTGTATTATCAATGACAATGGCGGTGTTTTCGGCATTCGGGTCCGCAAATTTCGCGTCCGGCGTGGAGGCAATGATATTCCCGACGATGCCGCAACCCGTCGCGCCGCGGAGATAAATGGCGCGGTGACTCCAATCGGTGATTATATTGTCCTCGATGCGGATGTCGCGATGCAAACGCCCCGGTTTCGGCGCGGCTTTTCCATCGGGTGACGGAAAATTCCCCGGATAATCCGAACGAAGGCTGCGCAGGTTCACGGCGATGCTTCCGCCGCCGGATGATGAGGCGTCGAACGTGGACGCGCTGATTTTGTTGCGCGCTATGAGCACGCGCTCGCTGTGCAGGCCGTTCGCCCACGATTGCGGTTCGTTGAGAAGCGTGATGGCGGAGTTCGACGAACCGGTGATGTCGTTGTCAACGATGACGCCGTCGGTCGAGCGCACGATGACCGAGTAGCGGCGCACGGATTTGAACGTGTTGTTCTTCACGACAAAGCCGCTGTTCTGCCGCGTGCGATTGAAGAGCTGCGCGTTTTTCCACCATGTTTTGTCGCCCATCGGAAAACCGGCCTTGGCCGCGAGCGCGGGCTTGAATGTCACGTCATACTGTCCGCCGCCCGCGGATTTCACGGCGGTGACGGTGCGGGTTTCGCCGGCAAGACTGCCGTCGGTGGGATCGAATATAACAAACGCATCGCCCGGCTGGAGATTCATGAACACGCCCGCGACGGTGAATGTGTCAGGCGCGGGATTCGCGTTGATCGAAATGCCTTTGTTATAAAGCGCGACGCCATCGTCGCCGATGCTGTCAAACGTGCAGCCCTCAATCCACGGGCCGAGAAGATTGGCGCGGATGTGCGCGCCGTCGGCGTTGCCCGCGTAGACGCGCGCGGCGTCCCCCGGCACGGAGGCGCACGAGAGGATTTTCACGTCCGAGCAATTGACGGCGATGAAATGTCCCGCGGGCGAGGCGTGCGTAACGATGCGGTCGAACGTGATGTCCTCGCAGTTCGCCTCCGCCGAACAGAGGCTGCGCCCGTGCTCGCGCGCGAAGATGACAACGCGGTCGCCCTTCGCGAAAAATTTGCCGTGATTGACGTGCGGCACGGCGACGTCGAAGAGACCGGCGCCGGCGGGGTTGCGGGTGACTTTTGCGCCGGGAAAATTCATCACGAGCGGCGCGCCGGCTTTCATGCGTCCGGTGATGACGGGGTCGAGGATCACGCCCCACGACCAGTTGGCGAGCATGTGCGGCGCGTCGAAGTCGGGATAACCGGGCAGGCGGCGGAGCGTGACGGTGGCGGCGCCGCCCGCGCCGGGGTTGAACGATTCGACAACGCCGGCGGAGTGCGGCAGCGGATCGTAATCGAAGCGAAAGCGGCGGAAGGTGATGCGCTGGCACTCGCGCATGACGAGCGCGCCGGCGGCGGGATTGTCGATGATGAAGAGCGAGTCGTTGCCGTCGATGATGAGGTCGTCGCGTTTTTCGAGCGTGAGAAAATGGGAATCCTTTTCGCCCATTTTCAGGCGGTAGACGGCCTTGGGCGCGAAGGTGATGAGCGACGACGCGGGCGCGGCGGCGATGGCCGCGCGGATTTCGGCAAGCGTCGCGTTCGCGGGGATGGCGATTTTGGCGGCGGGTTCATGGAGCTTGTAGACGCGGCTGTCCGACCATGCGCCGGCCTTGCCGCCGGCGGTGATGACGCGCGTGCGCCAGAAGCGCGCCGAGGGATACAGCGGTTGCAGCGGAACGTAGCGCGGCGTCTCAACACGCGTGGCGGGCACGATGATTTTCGAGTAATTATAATCGGCGGCGATTTCGATTTCGTAAGCGACGGCGTCCGGCGCCGCGTCCCACGTGAACCCCGGATTTTGCACAATGCCGGCCTGGTTGTTCGCGGGATAAATGGAGCCGCGTTTCGTCATCGCGCGCGCGGCGGAGGCGGGGGCGGGTTTCAATTTGTAGACAAACGTGTCGGTCCATTTGCCCGCTTTGCCGGAGGCGTCGATCACCCGCACGCGCCAGAAGCGGCTCGATGGATACAACGGCTCCGCGGGCGTGAAGACCGGCGCGTCAACACGCGTCACGGGCACGACGATTGTTTTGTGGTCAAAATCGGCGGCGATTTCGATTTCGTAAGCGGCGGCGCCTTCGACCGGCGTCCACGTAAACGCGGGACGCGCGTTGGTGGACTCTTCGTTGTGTTTTGGAGAAAGGAGCCTGGGCGCATTGGGCGCGGCGCTCACGGGAAGCGCGGCGAGGATAAACAATGAGAACAAGGCGTGGAACAAGGCGGAATTTGGCAGGTGCATAGGATCGTGAATTTTAGGATTTCCGGGAGGGAGGCGGGCTGAACTGCGAAAAACGACCGCATACGGAAGGGACATTTTGCGCGACGACGCACAAGGCAACCACTCGCGGACACAGTGCAAACAGAGATATGGTCAACAGTGTACCTGCCCGCGCTCCCGCCCGCGTTTTATTCCAATGCGCACACGCAGGGGCGCCGCTTGCGACGCCCCCGGTATAATGTAGATTTTCAATTTGAGAGCGCATTGTAACTGATGTTACGCGCCGCGTAACATCAGATTGTAATTCTCAGCGTGCCCATGTCGTGCTGCCGGGCCATTTCCAACCGTCGGTTCTGAAGGGAAACGCGGGCAATTTTTCCTTGTTGTACAGATTCAGATTTTCGGGATTGTTCGCCCAGGCGTAACGCACCGCGACTGGACCGGGGACATCGCCCGATTCGAGGACAATCTTGCCTTCCGTGATCTTTGCCGACGCCGGGGAAAATTTTCCATCCGCGCCGGCCAGCTCGAAACCGCGCGGCGCCCCGCCGTCGGCAGTCACCAAGCCGCCGCCGGTGTTGCCGAACGACACAATCGCCTTGCCCGCGTCGTACGAAACATCCCGCAAAACCGGCCCGCTCCACACGATGCCGGTCTCGCCGTACGCGAGCGCACGCGCCGCCAGCGCGAGACGTTCGCCGACCGGCGCTTTGTTGCACGGATGAATATCCTCCGCGTCGCCGGCGTCGATCGCGCACACCAGCGCGGTGTGCGGGACGTTTTTCGCGACGCGTTCCTGCTGTTCGCGCAAGAGCGGCCAGACATTGCCGGTTTTGTAATTGGGGAGCTGCACGATGAGAAACGGAAACGCTTCCGGCCTGTCGCTGCGGGCCGCGCGCGCCCACTCACCGCGCCAGTCGTTTATCAAATCCTCCATCAGCGCCGCGTAATCGCCGGCCCATTGGAGCGAACTGTTGTTCTCGCCCTGATACCATGCCACGCCGCGAATCGCGTAAGGCTGCAACGGCGCGATCATGCCGTTGTACAGACACGTCGGGCGGCGCTTGCTTTGCGGCCCCATCGGCGGCTCGGGCGCGCGAGGCGGCGGTGTTTTTTCCTGTTTCGCCTTCGCGACCGCCCGCCCGTGCTCCGCAAGTTTTTCCGCATGGATTTTGTTTTCCCCCGGCAATTTTTCCAACTGCTCCCGATACCAGCGCCGGACGTGCGCCGCGCCTTTTCCATTTTCGAAAGCGTCGCCGGGCAGCCATGCGTGCGCATTCGTGGCGCCGACCGCCGATTGGATGATTCCAATCGGGACACCCGGACGCGCACGCTGCAACGCGCGCGCAAAATAAACCATGATCGCGGAAAAATTCCTGACGCTGCTTTCCTCCGCGACACGCCAGCGCGCCCCTGCGATGTCGCGCAGCGGCGAGTCGGCTGCAATCCAGCCAACCTGAAACATCCGCACCCGCGAATATTCGCCACCGGCGATTTCCTTCCGCACGGATTCCCAGTCGGACGACTCGCGCGTGGTGATGCTCATGTTTGACTGGCCGGAGCCAATCCACACCTCGCCCACAAGCACGTCCTCAATGCGAATTTCGTTTTCCCCGCGAATGCGCAATGTCTGCGGCTCCGCGATGACCGGCTGCGGCGGCAGCCCGATCATCCACTCCCCCGTCACGCCTGCCGTGGCCGAGGCGGACGCGCGCGTCCCGAGCGAGACTTCCACGCGCTCGCCGGGCGCGGCGGTCCCCCAAACGCAGAGCGGTTTTCCCTGTTGCAACACCATGTGGTCGGAAAAAAGCGCCGCCGGCGTGACTTTCGCGCGCGCATCCGCCGCCATGCCGGCGAAGAGACAGGCAAGGCACAAAATGTCCGTGAGCCTTTGCGATCCGTGCAACCTTTGCGGTCCGTGGCGAAGGTGATTTTTTATCATGGGTGCATGTGTGATCAAGTGACGGCGGTTTTCCAACCGCCAGACGGTCAATCGTTGACCAACAAAAACGTTTGCGAAAAACGCCGGCGTGGCAGTCTTTCGACACTTTCAACACACACATTCTCTCACTCTTTCATTGATATGAAACACACACCGCTGCTCCCCGCGCCCGCCGCTCTCATCTTCGCCTTCGCCTTCGTTTTCGCTCTCGCAATCCATCCTTGCCGCGCAACAGACGCCGCGCCCGCCCCCGCCATAAATCCGGATGATTTTCGCAGCCCCCAAAATGAATTCGGCCCCTGCGTCTGGTGGCACTGGGTCGGCTATAATGTCGAAAAGGACGGCATCACAAAAGACCTGGAGGCCATGAAAAACGCCGGCATCGCGGGCGCGACACTGTTCCAGCTTTCCTCCACCGCGACCGACGCATATCCGCCCCTTGCCAACAATTATTCAACGGGCGTTGATTATTTTAATGACAAATGGTGGAGCCTGCTCAGACACGCGGCGTCGGAGGCCAGACGGCTGGGCCTGTATCTGGGCATGCACAACTGCATCGGCTGGTCCGTCAGCGGCGGCCCCTGGATAAAACCCGAAAATGCCATGCAGCACATTGTCTGGTCGGCGGAAAAAGTCACGGGGCCGCGCTACTGCAACACCTGGCTCGCCCAGCCGCGGACCATGTTAAATTACTACAAGGACATCGCCGTGCTTCTGGTTCCGGATGGCGAACCGGCGGCAAATGACATCATTGATATAACCGGCGAAATGCAGCCCGACGGACGGCTGCGCTGCCTCATACCAAAGGGAAATTATACAATCTACCGTTTTGGCCACACACCCACCGGATCGAAACCGACATCAGCGCCCGAAAACATTGTCGCGCTCGAAGCCGACAAGATGAGCGCCGAAACAATGGCGTTTCACATGCGCCACGTGCTGGAACCCCTGAAAAAAAACGCAGGCGATTATCTTGGCTCCACGATCACATATATGCTTTTCGACAGCTACGAGGCGGGCGACCAAAACTGGACGCCGCTCATGCGCCGGGAATTTTTGTCGCGAAAAGGCTATGATATGATTCCCTGGCTGCCGGTTCTCGCGGGGCGCACCATCGAAAGCAGGGACGCGACGGATGGTTTCAAATGGGACCTGAAAACCGCCGTGTCGGACATGTTTATTGAATACAGTTACGGCGTTCCGAAAAAAATGCTCAACGAGCTTGGCATGCAAATACAAATAGAACCCTACGCCACCGGCCCCGTCGACGTGCCGCGGCCATTTAATACATTCGACACCGCGCATCTGTCGGAACTGCCCACCACCGAATTCTGGACCCGCATGCGCAAAATCGACATCGACAAATGGCACGTCAACGCCGCCATTCCATTTTTTGGACGGAATATATTAAGCGCCGAGGCATTCACGGGAAATGGCCCGGAGAGCCGCTGGAGCGAGGCGCCCGCGCGTCTCAAGTTCAGCGGTGACGTCGCCTTTTCCAAGGGCGTCAACCGGCTGACATTGCACCATTGGGTCCACCAGCCTTTCCCGGATAATATAATGCCGGGCATGTGCATGGGGCCGTGGGGAACACACTTCGGGCGCAACCAGACTTGGTATGAGCCGGGAAAAGCGTGGATCACATATCTGGCGCGCTCCCAATACCTGCTGCAACAGGGGCAAAAAGTATCCGACTTCATATCATTGGATGAATATATTCCCGGCGGCGACGTCATCTCCGAAAAAACGCTCCTGAATCATGTCCGGGTGGAAAACGGAAAACTCACCAGCCCCGCCGGAAGAAAATATCACCTGCTCGCGATTCCCAATTCCGGCGCGCTTTCCAAAAATGCCCTGATTAAACTCGAAGAACTCGTTTCCCAAGGCGCGATAATATTGGGACCCAGGCCGAAGCACCCCAAAGGTTACAAAGACATCATTTCAGACCGCAAAGATTTTAATACGCTGACCGACCGCCTGTGGGGAAACACCGCGACAACCGCCCCCGGCGAAAACACGCGCGGAAAAGGCAGGGTGTTTTGGGGACGCACGGTCGGGGAAACCCTGACGCTGTTGGATATTGCGCCCGATGTGACATTTCACGGACAACCCGACGATGCCATCTGCTGGAATCACCGGCAGGCCGGCGACGTGGATATTTTTTATTTCACCAACACGGACGCCGCCCCCAAAAACATCAGCGCCACCCTGCGGGCAAAAGGGCGAACCCCCGAGCTATGGTACCCCGAGTCGGGCAATATCCGTCCGGTCGCAATCTGGCAACCCGCCGCCAATGGCGCCGACGTTCAATTCCAGCTCAACCCCAATCAGGCGCTGTTTGTTATTTTCCAGAAAAAGATCACGAAGGAAAATTTCGCCGCATCGGTCTCCACGCAATCACTCCCCGGCAGCTACACACTGGAAACGGCGGCGAACAACCGCTGGATTGTGAAATCCGCCATTCCGGGAACCTTCGAACTGCAAACAACAAAATGCCAGACCCTGCGGGCCGAGGTTGCGCGCGTTCCGGATAATATTATGCTCAAAGGAACATGGAACGTTGATTTCAAACCGCCCCTTGGCGCGCCCTTTTCAGTACAATTCACCAAACTCGAATCATGGTCGGAATCGATCGACGAACGCATTAAATATTTTTCCGGGACCGCCGTGTATACGAACACATTCGAACTGCCCGCCGGCATGGCCGCCGGCGATCTGTCGGTTTATTTGAACCTCGGCATTGTAAAAGAACTCGCCTCGATAACAATAAACGGAAAACCCGTCGCCGTGCTCTGGCATGCGCCCTACGAGACCGACATCACGCCATATATAAAAGCCGGGAAAAATGAAATCGCCATCGCCGTGACCAACACATGGGCCAACCGGCTGATAGGTGATAACAATTATCCCGACGATTGCGAATGGGGAGACG
>JAISGL010000437.1 GCA_031263125.1 Opitutaceae bacterium
GCGAGGGCCTCGCTGTCGGCGCGCACCCAGCTTTCGCGGGCGGCGGCGATGAGGTAGGCGGTGACGCTGATGCTCAGGCCGATGACCGTGGCGGCGAAGGCGGTGACCATGTTGCTCGCAAGCGCGGGCAGGTTGCCGTCGGCGAGTCCCTGGAGCGCGTCGGCCATCGGGATGAGCGTGCCCATGAGTCCGAGCGAGGGGCCGGTGCGCACGGCGAGGCGGAGGCGTCCGAGCGAGCGCCAGCGGCGGCGGTCGGAGGACTGCAAGACGGCCTCCATGATAAGCTCGATGTCCTTGTGCGAGTCGGCGGCGGCGCGGTTGAGGGCGTCGTGGTCGCGCTGGAGCGAGGCGCGTTTGCCCCGGCGGCGGTCGAACCACTCGCGCGCGAACGCGCCGAGCGACACAATCATGGCGCACGCCAGCCCGATGAGTCCGAGGAGCACGGGCCAGACGAGCACGCCGGCGGCTTGGTGAAGGATTTCGCGAATTTGGTCGATGGATGTCATTGGGAAATAAAAATGACTTCACAGCGCGAAACACTGGCGCTGCGCGCACAAAATGACTCCGCGCCGGAAATCGCCGAAAGCAGGTATTCCACACCTTCACGAATCGAAGTGAGTAGCGATGGCTGTTCGCAGTAACGACACAGCACGGCTTCGACCGTGTTTTCCGATGACTCCGGAGCGGAGCTGAAAGACGTTAAAAACAGGACCCGCGCAATGGACGCGTGGTCACCAAACGATTGTGAGAAAAATGTGGGTTTTGAAAAAGTGCGGGCGTTGGCGCGCACCGGGCTGGCGGCGGGCATTGGCAGTGGCGATGGTTTCAGGCAAGAGCAGAAACCGGAGGAAACGCCGGATGCGCCCGCGCGCGGAGAGAGCGTGATTTCACGCGAAGACACCGCAGGCAGGAGCATCGGGATGAGGCCGGATTGCCACTCTCACGCTTCAATTTTTGCGTTGAAGTTGTGCTGTTCCGGCGCGCGCAATCGCGCCGGGGCTGGTGAGAACTTACGGCAGACAGATGTTCGGACTCCGTATGTGTCGCGGGATTTTTTTGAATCGCCGCCGCCTCGCTTCTAGCCTTCGCCGGAGTTCAAGATTCTTGAATCCGACTGGCATTGCCACGTCCGCGAACCGCGGGCGCTGGAAGTCTGGACTGATACGTAACCGTAGCGCAACTGTGGCCGGATTTCACGGCCTTCCCTGTGTTGCCAAAGTGTAGAAAAGAACCTCCCGATAACATCTGGCGAACCCCAGACATTGGCGGGCAGAGCAGACCTTTTGGGAAGTGCTTTTGCCGGACGCAAGCACTTTATGGAGGAACTTTCCTGTTTCAGGGGCGAATGAATGTGGTGGGAGTCGTGGCAAACGATGCGGGAGAGCGATGCAGGAGAGTCCCGAAGGGACTCAATATGTTCACGAGCGAAGCGAAGTTGCCTGCCATGCAGGCGCAGCGCGCCGGAACCCACGGATTTAACAGAACCATACACGTCCCTGAAAGCAGCGGGCGCACGGCGTTTCGCGGGCAGAGATGCCCGCGCTCCCAGGAACGGACCTCGCGTTGCCCCCGCCCAATCGTGGGCAACGGGTTTGGTTGGTCGCGGAAGAACGCAGCGGCGCCTTTTGAACCGGCTTTCGCGTAACATCAGTTAACAGGTCGACTGAAGAACCATTTAAGTCGACTTAACTGATGTTACGCGACCGGCGGGTTTCGCAGGGCCTGACCTTGTGTCAGGCCGCGCCCGCGAAGGAGGCCACATTGGTAATTCGCGGCCTGACACAAGGTCAGGCCCTACAAAATCTTGCCATCCGCGTAACATCAGCGAGTAATTGATGTTACGCGGCCGGCGGTTTTCGCATGGATGCAAAAGGCGCAGATGCGTTTTTTCCTCCATTAAACAAACCCGAAACCCGCGATTGAGTGAATGCCGCGCAAATGCCGTTCCTGGGAGCGCGGGCATCTCTGCCCGCGAAACGTCGTGCGCCCGCTTGGTGTTTTTCAAACACGCATCGCGGGCAAAGATGCCCGCGCTCCCAGGATTGGTCGGCTGCGTAACATCAGTTGGTAATATTCCTTGCTTTTTAGCGGTAGCGCCGGAGCAAGCCGGCGGCTTGCCAGATATAATCCCGTGGTTGAGGTCGCAACGCGACCGACACCACCGGAACCCAACATAAAAAGCACAGCATCCCGGAGGGATGCCAGAAACCCATAATACGCGCCTCTGGCATCCCTACGGGATGCTGTTTTCCCACAAACCAATAACCGGTGGTGTCGCTCGCCAAGCCTCGCTCAACCACCGGCTAAGGGTCCGCAAAAAAATAACTAGGCGATTTTACTTGGACTGAAAGTGCGATCCAGCGTTGGTGCTTGCGGTCATTTACCTCTGGTAAACTCCTTTGTCGGTGCCTTGCCCGGCGCTCCCATTCCAGCGCACTTTCGGCCAGTTATTTTTAGACGATCCCTAAGTTCTGGCAAGCCTCCGGCTTGCCCCGGCGGTATCGCCCTGCCAAAATCCTGCCAATCGCGTAACATCAGTTATGAATATATTGGTAATTCGAAGCGAATTATCACGCGTTATGGGATACTAGTACATTGACACTCAAACAACATATCATAGTACAGAAGAGGCATGAAGGAATCAACTGGTGCTTCAGCCCAGCCGCGCCGACGCTGACCGCAAGTTAAGGGACTCGGCCATAAATAAATCTCCATTTATGAGAGGGTCAATGAGGCGATTAAATTGGTGGCGGCGGCAGCCGCGATGGTGACGAACCATTTGCCCAAACCGGCCAGCCGCTCAAGGCAGGCTTCATAAGGTATCATCTCT
>JAISGL010000447.1 GCA_031263125.1 Opitutaceae bacterium
AGATACGGGTGACGAACGCGGCGGTCTCGGCGAGACCGCCCTACCAAAAACCGGCCTTCGCGTAACATCAGTTAATCTTAAACTCTGATGTTACGCGACTGGCAGGATTTCGTAGGGCCTGACCTTGTGTCAGGCCGCGCTCGCGTAGGAAGCCGCACAGTAATTCGCGGCCTGACACAAGGTCAGGCCCTACGTGCTGCGTAACATCAGTTAAACTTTCATCTCAAACTGGCACCGCGGCCGCCATCTTCGCGTCCTTTGCGTCCTTCGCGGTTGATTTATTTGTTTGATTGATTTGGTTCCGGCTTCCGTCTGCTCCATTCGCTTTTATCGGGAGTGCGGCAAAGCGGACGCACCTTCGCCGGCAAGCGCAGTCTCCTCCATTTCCTCCATCTCGCGCAGGAGCGCGTTGAGAAATCCCGGCGCGAGTTTTGCCTTTTGCGAGTAGGGCCATTTTTCAGGCGCGTCGTTGTAAGGCGCGAGGAAGGCAACGGCGCGGCGCAGGCTGGCTCCGTTTGGGGCGGTGTAGTTCCAAAAGTCGACGCCAAGGTCGCGGGCCGCGCGCGCGATTTGCGCGTGGGCGCGCAGGTTGAAGTGACTGTAACCGAGGCCGTCGACCCGCTTGATGTCGATGGGCTGCGAACCGTCGGGCGCGATCTGGACGGCGATGCGCGCTTTCGTTTCCTCGCAAAATTCACGGGCAAGATCGAGGCGCGCGACGTGGCATGCGATGGGAAGCGCCTGCGCGACATACCAGGTGCCGTGGTTGCTTTTCATGGCGCGCTCGGCGATTCCGTTTTGCGATGTCACGAGCCAGTCGAGATACGCGGAAAACCATTTTCGGAGCGCGGCGCCGTCTTCCGGCGAGAGCGCGCCGGAGTCGCGCAGCATCCGGATGTTCGCGATGATTTGGCCGAAACCGCGCGTGTCGATGATGCCATAATTGCTGCCGCGGTCGCCGTCGTGGCCGGGGCGCACTTGCGCGTATTCAAGATTTGGATTCATGCGCGTGGCGGGCGTGACGAGCCACGCGCGCAGCCATTCGCCGGCACGCTGCGCGCAGGCGGCGTCGCGGTTGTCGCGCCAGGCGGTGGCGAGCACGTCGACCGTGTCGAAAAAAGTCCACAGGCGCCCGTGGTCGCCGCGCGCGACTTGGGCTTCGTTGCTCTCGCCATCGCGCGCGATGTAGGGAAGCCCGCCGGGTTTCGCGGGGTCGGGCCAGTAGTAGCGGGCGTAGCTCACGTAGTCGTGCAAATCGCCGCTGCCGGGCGGAGCGGATTTGTCCACGACGGTGCAAACCGGACGCGCCAACGCTCCGGCGATGACGGCAGTCTGCCCGTGTTTGCCGGGCACAACAGCGTGCGCGATGCGTCGCAGACCCGCGGCGTCGGAAGGCGCCAGACCTTCGGGAACAAACGTGAGCGGGCGCGCGTCGCCGCCAAAAAGCCCTTCATAAAAAACGCAGTCGGGCAGATGGCGTCCGGCGATATTGGCGTGCCTGGCGTCGAGGCGGAACGGCGGATAACCGTCGTCCCTGTCGCTCCATTGCCATCCGACGACGAGGCTGTGGCGTTGATCGGGCAGCGCGGGCGGCTGCGCCTTGCCGGACGCGCCGGGGAGCGGAATCACGGCAATGGCAAACATTGCCGCGAGCGAAAAAAACAATCGTGCCGTCATGGGAGGCGTGGGTGTTTTCAATGAGGGATGAAGGATGAGGGATTAGGGATTAGTGATAAAGGATGAGAGATTAGTGATGAGGGATGAAGGATAAGGGATGAAGGATGAAGGACGAGGGATTAGAGGGAAGCGTGAGCGGGCGTTTCCAAGCCGGCGCCGGCATCGGGCCGCGCCGCGTTTTGCTCCTCGAAATAAGGCATGGCCATAAGCTCGTCGCGAATGGCGGCGATTTGCGTGCGCATGATTCCCGGCGAGTAGAGGCCGGTGTGCGTGGCGATGCCCCGCGCGCTCATGATGGCGGCGATGTCTTCGTTGGCGAAGTCGAGCGCGTCGAGCGCCTCACGCACGTTGAAACGCCCCGGCGATGTCGGCGTCGGCGGCCAGCGCGCGTCGCTCACATACGCGGTGCCGATGCGGCGCATGACTTCGCGAAACGCGGCGTCGCGGCGCATGTCGTCAATCTTGAGATGCGCGGCGATGGCGCGGAGACCCTGGTACACGCTGCGGCAGACGGGATCGAGCAGGCGCGCGTGCGGCGTGTTCGTCCACGCCTTCGCGGTGCCGCCGTGCCACGCGCAGCCGTTTTCAATGCACTCGAAACCGCGGCCCGGAATCGGCGCGTAGTTCGCAACGGCCTCGCGCGGCGTGATGAGGCGGAAACCGAGTTCGCGCGCGAGCATGATTATTTTTTCAAAACGCCCCACGCTGTCCGGCGCGGGTTCAAAAAAGCGGGCAAGCCCGAACTGCTTCACATAAAAATAGGCCGTGGTGCCGACATACTCGGCGTCCTCCGCGTAGGGCAGCAAAAAACCGTCGCCGCCGGGAATGCGGTCGCGCCAGCGCGCAAGCGTCGCGCGCACCTCGCCGGTCCGGATGGGCTGGTCGCGGTTGCCCTCAGTGGCGCCCATAAGATACCAGAGCAGGATGTTGCAAAGCATGTCCGAGCGCAGGATGACCTTCAGGCCGTTTGAGAGAAGGTTCGGGCGGAAAAGCGTCCGGAGCACCTCGGGACGATCCGCGATCACCCGCTCGATTTTGAAGAGGGCGTTTTTGTTGCTGTGCCCCCGCACGTCGAAACGCAGCCCGGTGGCCTGCCGCAAATCGGGCACGCTCGAAAGCAGATAGGAGTCGGCGTCGCCGATGAGTGTTTCAAAACCGGCGGCGCGGAAAATCCCGGGAATAAAACCCGCCCAGCTGCACTCGGGATTCCATCCGGTGACGGGGCGCGCGCCCGTGAGCCGCTCCCACGTGTCGAGGCCGTTGCGCAACGAATCGAGGCCGAGTTCAGGCTCGATGTTGGCGAGCATGATGTGCGTGTGCGGCGAAGCCACAGGCTCGATGCGCCCCTCGCGAATGCCGCGCCGCAGTTTCTCCATCACACGCGGGGTTTCCCTCGCGACAATCTCAAGCGTCTCGCCCGAGGCCTCGAAGGCGATGGGGGCGTCGTGCCGCTCGGAGAGATCAAAAAGCGGCTCGTAAGACCGGGTGGAAACCCACGCCTGCCGGGCGGGTGGAAGCTGGGAATACTGGAGATTCCCGTGAGGAAGAAATATGATGCCTGGTTGCATGTCGGATTATGTATAAACCCGGCATGGGGAGCCGGGATGCGCCCCTACAACCGCCCAACCCGCCGCATGTCGCGAGAGGACGCTTATGCAAAGCCTTGCATTGGCTTTGCCAACCCTGAAACACGCGGCTGGCAACACGCGATTGGTTTTTCAAAAAACGCGCCGGCGCGCTGGGAGCGCCGGCATTTTGCCGGCAATTTATCTTTATATTATCATCTGATGTTACGCAGCCGGCAGATTTTGCAGAGCCTGACCTTGTGTCAGGCCGCGAATTACCAGTGTGGCCTCCCATGCGTGCGCGGCCTGACACAAGGTCAGGCCCTACGAAATCCCGCCATCCGCGTAACATCAGTTAAGATGTTTTTTCCGTTATTTGCAGCGGCGCTTCAAGCCTGTCTTGGCTTGGCGCCACTGCTCAAACGTAGCGCAGGCTGCCAAGCCTGCTGACGAAACGAAGTCTCGCCCGGTTTGAAAAAAGACGAACGCCCGGCGGCGTATGACAAGTAAAGCAGATGGTGCGGTCGAGGAAAGTAGAGTCTGTCCCTATTTCTATTTGACTGATTTATGCGTGCGCGGCCTGACACAGGGCCAAGCCCTATAAAATTCGCTAGTTGCGGAATATCAGTTACTACTTGATGTTACGCAGCCCGTAGGGCCTGACCTTGTGTCAGGCCGCGAATTACCAATGCGGCCTCCCACGCGTGCGCGGCCTGACACAAGGTCAGGCCCTACGAGATGCGTAACATCAGATCTTAATTCTACTTTGTTAACTGATATTACGCAGCACAGCATATCTGGCGTAGCGCGCACGCGCCGTGGCGTTGGCGTCCGCCGGAAGGAGACCCTGCCGGGGCGCATCTCAAAAACTGGACAAACAAGACGCGGTGGCACGGGCGTCGCGCGCGTGTTCCGGAAGGAGCGCGGGCATCTTGCCCGCGTTGCGGGAGGAGCG
>JAISGL010000005.1 GCA_031263125.1 Opitutaceae bacterium
TCTGCGCCTGCCCGCCGGCCCGCGCCTCATCAGCAATGTAGTGCCGAAAACATAGCAAAAAAAATGTCAACCCCTTGTCTGTCAACAATCGCACTTCTCGAACTGCGGAACTCGGGTTAGCCCGCGATGCGCATTCGAAATACACCAGGCGGGCACACGGCGTTTCGCGGGCAAAGATGCCCGCGCTCCCAGGAACGGAATGACCTTCGCGTTGTCCTCGCTCCGTTGCGAACAGCGCGGTAAATCCCAAAATCCAATGGCCAAAATCCAAAAGGTCAGCGGCTCCGCCGCCCGTAGCGCAGGCTGCCAAGCCTGCTTTGCTTGTCGTACGCCGCCGGGTGGTCGTTTTTTTGCGAACTGGGCGAGGCTTCACCTCGTCAGCAGGCTTGGCAGCCTGTGCTACGGGCACGCTGCGTAACATCAGTCAGGGAGTGAGGGGAGGGGATGCGGGAGGCTTTTGTGGCGCAGATTTTCCGTTCGCATGGCTGGCTGTCCGCGTTTTGCCGGCAAGGCAGGCTTGGAAGCCTGCGCTACGATGCTGTCGCGCTTTTTTGAGAATCAATCGACGATGTCGAAGGATTTGCCGGTGGCGGCGGCGGTGGCGGTGGTGGTGGCGGCGGATTTTTCGCCAGGGAGTTTTTCAGTGAGCGTGAGTTTGATCACGCTTGCGATTTTGTCGGGGGCGGCGGTGGGGAGCGCGATGGTGGTGGCGCCGGCGTTTTGGCCGGTTTTGAGGGCGGCGCCGGTGGCGAGGAGCGTGGCGGAGACGGAGGCGCAGGGGACGGCGAGCGTGAGTTTTCCGTCGGCGGGCCAGTCGAGGACGTGGAGGTAGAGTGTTGTGGTTTTGGCGTCGTCTTTGCGGGTGATGTAGCCCCAGGCGGGTTTGGCGGCGGGGGATTTTTGGGTGCCGTGGATGGACTCGCCGTTTGCTTTCATCCAGGCGCCGACTTCGCGGAGGCGGTCGATGCTGGGTTGCGGAATTTCGCCGGTCGCCATGGGACCGATGTTGAGGAGATAGTTGCCTCCCATCGAGGTGATGCGGATGAGGTTTTGCACGAGCGTTTCGGCGCTTTTCCAGTTGTTGTCCCAACTCTTGTAGCCCCAGGAGCCGTTGAGGGTCATGCAGGCTTCCCAGTCCTTGCCGTCGAGTTCCTCGGGGTTGGGGATTTTTTGCTCGGGGGTTTTGTGGTCGCCGGGATAGTCGGGGCGTTTGAGGCGGTCGTTGGTGATGACTTGCGGGTGTTGTCTGAGGATGTCGTCAAATTTTTTTGCGAACTCGCCGGTCATGCCGGTCGGGGTGTCCCACCAGATGATGGCGATGTCGCCGTAGTTGTTGAGGAGTTCCTTCACTTGCGGGACGGCGACTTGGTCGATATAGCCGGCCATGTCGCGGGTTTCCTGCGCGGGGTCCCAGTGGCCTTTGTGGGCGGCGGTGTAGGCGTCGATTTCGGCGGCGCGGGGATTGTCCCAGCCTTCGGCCATTTCCTTGCGCGCGGCGGAACCGCCGGGGTTGTTCCAGTCCTGCGCTTGCGAGTAGTAGAAGCCGAGTTTCATGCCGTGTTTGCGGCAGGCTTTGGCGAGGGCGTCGATGACGTCTTTTTTGTATGGGGTGTGATCAACAATGTTGAAGGGGCTGGCGGCGCTTTTGAACATCGCGAAGCCGTCGTGATGTTTCGAGGTGATGACGATGTATTTCATGCCGGCCTGCCTGGCGAGGAGCACCCACGATTCGGGGTCGTATTTCGTCGGATTAAATTGCGCGGCGAACCGCTGGTATTCGGCGACGGGGATTTTGCAGCGGTTCATGATCCACTCGGCGCCGCCGCGTTTTTGCCGGTGTCCGTCGTAGACGCCGCCGAGGACGGCGTAGGGTCCCCAGTGGATGAACATGCCGAAGCGGGCTTCGCGCCACCATGCCATTTTGGCGTCGTGGGCGGCGTCGTGGCCGGCGGGGGCGACAGCTGTGGCGGATGCTGTGGATGCGGCGGGAGTGGCGAGTGCGGCGGATGCTGTGGATGCGACGGGTGTGGCGGGAGTGACGGATGTCTGATGCGTTATGCAACCGGATGCGAAGAAGACGGCGGCGCAGATCAGGAGGAATGGTTTCAGGGCGTGCGATTTTTTCATAAGAAAAACAAGGATATGCGCCGGAGAGGAGCGGCCAAGCGTGGCGGTGTTTTTTCTGTTAACTGAATTATGCAGCCAAAGGGATGCAAAAGGCGCGGGTGCGTTCTTCCTCCATCAAGCAAACTCGAACCCCGCGATTGAGTGAATGCCGCGTGAATGCCGTTTCTGGGAGCATGGGCATCCCTGCCCTGCCCGCGAAATGTCGTGCGCCCGCTTGATGTATTTCAAACACGCATCGCGGGCAAAGATGCTCGTGCTCCCAAGAAAGGCTGACCGCGTAACATCAGTATATAGGTAAAATATGAAAGATTCCGAACGGTTGCTGCACATGCCCAGCAACCGTTCGGAAGGATATTGTTTTATTTTTCAAAATCAATCCCCTTTTTATTTTGCGCTTTTTTATTTTGCGACTGATTAACTGATGTTACGCAACACGCAGGGCCTGACCTTGTGTCAGGCTGCGGATTACCTGTGTTGCTTCTTACGCGGACGCGGCCTGACGCAAGGTCAGGCTACGCGCTGCGTAACATCAGCTGTTAAGCAAAATTGGCATGTGCAGGCTTGGCAGGTTATGCCGCGGGCTTCACGATTTATGCACTTTTCAAATATGCGTGCTTCTGCTCCTGCTTCCGCTCTTTTTTTCAACCGCGCCGATGGAAAGGCGCCCGATATGGTTGCCAGCCGCCTCGTGTGATGATCCCCAAAAAAATACACTACATCTGGCTCGGTGAGGCCGAGAAACCGGCGCTGGTCGGGCGTTGCATCGCGAGCTGGCGGCGTGTGCTGCCGGATTACGAGGTGGTGTTGTGGAACGACAGCAACATCACCTGCGCGCATCCTGTCTATGCGCGGGCGCGTCGCGAGAACCGGCATGCGTTTGCGAGCGACGTGGCACGGCTGGAGATTTTGAAAGCGCACGGTGGCATTTACATGGATGCCGACGTGGAGGTGCGGAAATCGCTGGACGAATTTCTGGCGCATCGCGCATTTCTCGGAATGGAAAACGGCTGGCTCGCGGGCACGGCGTTGTTTGGCGCGGAGGCGGGGCATCCGATACTGGACGGGCTGCTCGCGTGTCACGATGCGCAGGATGGTGATTTTGTCGTGAACAACGTGGTATGGACGCGTTTTTTCGAAAAGGCATCCGGTGCGCCGCTGACAAATTGCGAGCGGGATTTTCCCGACGGCGTGCGCATTTATCCGAAGGAATATTTTGTGATGCCGCCGCTGTTTTGTCGCGGCGGTTACGCGAGGCATCACGCGATGAACACGTGGCGCGCGCCGCCGGCGCGGCCATTGTGGAAGCGCGCGGCCAATGCGCTGATCGGCGACACGCTTTATTTGCACCTCGCGCATGCAAAGGCGGCGCATGCGCATCAGCAGGAGATGAAGTAGGCGGGAGCCGCAGGAAGTGACACAAGGCACAACCCGCCGCCCTGCCAAAAAACCTCTTCCGCGTAACATCAGTTATATTCTGTTATCGTGGGTTACGTCGCGTTGCTCCTCACCCACGGTTATGGCAGGCAACTTCGCTTCGCTCGTGAACATGTTGAACCGCTTCGCGGCTCTCCCGCATTGTTTACTCACATCACTCTTCCGCATCCTTTGCCGCGTCTCCCACTACGTTCGCTCTTCGCTCTTACCCTTACTCGTTCACGGCTTCCTTGCATTGAAAACGTCGAAGAATCTTTTGCCTCTCTTTGGCCGTGCAACATCACTCACACTCACATTTGCCCGCCACCTTCCTTCAACCGCGCCCGCTGTTCGTTGATGATGGTTTCGATTTCGGCGGCGAGGGATTTTGTTTCGCTCACGACATCGGCGAGCCAGGCGGGGTCGGTGAGGTTTTGCTCGGCGCAACATTCGGCGGCGAGCAGGGCGTCCTCGGCGTAACCGAACGCCTTCTTCAAACGCACGATTGCGTGAGCGGTGAAAAACAAGGGCGGAGGCCAGTCGTCACCGTCGCCCATCGCGCCCGCGAGCTTCGGGCCGATGCACATCAGGCTGCCGTAAAGTTGAACCGCCGGATGCTCACGGTGCGCGTCCCCGGACATCCAGTGACGCGCCTCCATGTCGCGATGCACGCGCATGGCAAAATCGCCCGCGCGCCTGACCAGCGGATGCCATTCGCGCACGTCCCATTCCTCGTCCCCGGTTTTCCACGACTCCGCTTTCATGTCGTTCAACGCCTCCTCCGCGGCGGCATTCATCTCGTCGAGACTGCGTTTGTTTTCGGCGAGTTGTTCGGGCGTCGGCTCGGGTTCGCCGCGCTCTTTGCGGAGACGCGTGATTTCCTCGTGGAGGATTTTTGCATAATCGGCGTCCGGGCCTTCGCGTTCCATGCGCGCCTCGACGCGGTCCAGCAAAATGTCCGTGCGCTCCTGATCGCGGTCGGCCTCTTCCTCGGTGGGCGGACGCCAATCGTCGGTGAAATGGCTTTCTCTCCTGGCGTTTTGTTTGCCAACGCTTTCGTCAGAGGTGTTTTCATCGGCGTTTCCATCGGCATCACTTCCATCGGCATCGCTTTCAACGCCGCCGCGTTCATCATCGTCCCAATCATCGGGCAGGCCGGTCTGGAGATCGGCGTTCCCAGGAGAATCCGGATTTCGCACGATTGTGATGAAATCATTCTCTTCGGCTGCGGTGGCGAGTGCGGCATCGCGCGCAGCTTTTTCTTCGGGTGTCAGTTCCCACGTCGGCGCGTCGGTGGAGATTGATAAATTATAAGCGGCTTCGATCACGACGCATCCATCGGTTTTGCTGAACCACTCGAAATAGAGAACGTTGCCCCAGTGATACGGGAGCTTTTTGCCGGTTTTGTAATATTCGTGAATGCGGTCGAGTGGCACGTCGGGGATTTTCACTTTGCGCGAAGCGGTGATGTAGCCGGCGTGGCCGCGTTGTTCCAGCCGCAGACCCTGCGGCAGGCCGGGTTTCGGGTCGGGGTTGGTGAAGGTGATAACGCGTCCGTGCAAATCCGGCTCGGCGTCGCCTTGCAGGAGGATGTCCATCGGTGTGTCTTCGTGTCCGCAAAACCAGAGGCGCGCGGTGACGCGTCCTCGCACGCGGTTGTCGATTTCACCGCGCAAAACATTTTCTTCGATTCGCCAGGCCATGATGAGTGAGGGAGATTAGGTTGTAGAGAATTAGGTTGCTGGCGATGAAGTTGTTACTTTTGCGCGATGAAGGCGAGCGTGGTGATTCCAGTTTGCTTTCAAAATGAGACACATCGCATACAATTGCGCGCCTCCCACCCTTCCGCTGCCGAACTCCGGTTCGGAGTGCGGATTGAAACGATTGCAACTTATTCACTGATGTTATGCGACCGGCAGGGTTTTGTAGGGCCTGACCTTGTGTCAGGCCGCGAATTACCTGTGTGGCCTCCCCCGCGAACGCGGCCTGACACAAGGTCAGGCCCTACGCGCCACGTAACATCAGTTGGTAATATTCCTTGCTTTTTAGCGGTATCGCCAGGGCAAGCCGGAGGCTTGCCAGATATAAGCCGGTGGTTGACGGAGCGCGACAGCGCGGAGATGGCATCGCCGCAGGCGA
>JAISGL010000022.1 GCA_031263125.1 Opitutaceae bacterium
GGGCACATCTCAAAAACTGGACAAGCAACGACGTGGCACGGGTATCTTGCCCGTATTCCGGGAGTGGAGCGGGCGTCCCGCCTGCTTCGGGGCCGGCATAGGGGCGGCGCTTCGTGCCGTCCATGGGTTGGAAGCCCGTGTCACGTCGATACGGCGGCTTCGCCGTCAGCGGGCGAGGACGTCCGCGCTACCCTGGAATTGGCGGCATGGCCTGTCCGTTTTTGAGATGCGCCCAGCATCTCCAAGCTCACTGTCCCAGCACGTCGGCGACGCCGTGGTTTATGCGGTAATCGCGGGGGGTGCAGCCGCAGGAGTGGCGGAAGGCTTCGTTGAAACGGCTGATCGAGTTGAAACCCGCCGCCAGCGCGATGTCCACGATCTTCTCGTCGGTCGTGATCAACTGCCTTTGCGCGTGGGAGACGCGATGATGTATCAAATAATCAAGCAATGTCATCCCGAAGGCTTTTTTGAAAAGATTCATGGCGTAGTTCGGGTGAAGCCCGGTTTCCTTGCTGATATCCGCCACCGTCAGCGGCTCCGCGTAGTGCCGCGCAATATAACAGGCCATTTGCTCCACTTTATTAAGTCCTCCCTGCTGAAACGAAAAGGGCGCATGCGCGCACGCGGGACGGGAGGACGCGGCTGCCGCGATGGCCGCCGCCATCCGGCGCAGGCGCGCCTCCATTTCCAATATTATAATGTCCTTTGTCGCCTGGTCGGGATTTTTCAGGTCCTTCTCCCATTGCAAAAACAATGCCTTGTCGCAATCAGCGCGCGACTTTTCGTCCTCCAGCGCCAGTTCGCCGCGCATCAGCAATTGCACCAGCGACTCGGGCAGCCGCCGTTGCAGGAACCAGACAAGGGGTATCGTGACGACGAAGTAGTCGGTGCCTTCCGCAAAATCTATGATCTGGTGCGGAATCGAGGCCCAGAATGCGCCCATCTGCCCTTTCTGAATATGGATTTTGTGGCCGCCGAGCAGGTAGGTCAGCCAGCCTTTTTGCACCAGGTTGATTTCGATCTCGTTGTGATGATCGGGCCTGGGCATGCGCGACGGAATCCAGTGAACACAGGTAAGCCCATAGGATGAAAAATCGGGACGGTCTGGATCAAACTGGGCCATAGGGGGGAAATAAGGAGATGTTAGAATACCGCAACAAATGTTGCTAATAACGGAAGAGGCCAAACGAAAATTACATTACAGTCCTGTATATTCAAAACCGGCAATTCCGTTCCTCCCAAAAAAAACAGTCTTTTGCGCGCCACCCAGCCTCGCTCGCGATGTGTTGCGGCGGCGGCGCCTTATTCAAATGAATCCATCACAACTTTCCGTAGGTGTCATCATCGGCAACCGTGATTTTTTTCCCGATCATCTCGTGGGGGAGGCCCGCGCGGAAATCGCGCGCTTCGCCGTCCAGGCGGGCTTCACCCCGGTCATGCTTTCGCCGGAGGAAACCAAGCTCGGCGGCGTCGAGACGCATGCCGACGCGTGCAAATGCGCGGAGCTGTTTCGCCGGCGCCGCGACGACATCGCGGGCGTGCTCGTCGTCCTGCCCAACTTCGGCACCGAGCGCGGCGTGGCGGACGCGCTGAAGATGGCCGCCCTCAACGTCCCCGTGCTCGTGCAGGCGTGCCCCGACGCACCCGGCAGACTCGACGTGTCCAACCGGCGCGACGCGTGGTGCGGGAAAATCTCCGTGTGCAACAATCTCCGGCAGGCGGGCATTCCTTATTCGCTGACCACGCGGCACGTCACGCGGCCCGGCGATCCGTCGTTCGCCGCGGACTTCGCGCGATTTCTCGGGGTGTGCCGCGTCGTGCGCGGTATCCGCAAGGCCCGCATCGGCGCGGTCGGGGCGCGCCCCGGCGCGTTCAACACCGTGCGCTACAGCGAAAAAATCCTCGAGCGCAACGGCATTTCCATCATCACAATCGACCTTTCCGAAATCCTCGGCGCCGCCGCAAAACTCGACGCGTCGCACGTCCGCATAAAAACCAGGATCGGCGAAATCAAAGCCTATGCCGACGCCACCGCCGTGCCTCCCGCGCGACTGCTCCAAATGGCGCGGCTCGGCGTGGTGATGGACGACTTCATCGCCGAAAACCGCCTCGATGCCACCGCCATCCAATGCTGGAACTCGCTCCAGCAAAACCACGGCTGCAACGTTTGCACAAGCATGAGCATGATGAGCGAAAAACTCATTCCCAGCGCGTGCGAGGTCGACGTCACCGGCGTGCTCACGATGCACGCGATGCAGCTTGCGTCGGGCACGCCATCCGCGCTTGCGGACTGGAACAACAATTACGCGGACGACCCCGACAAATGCGTGCTTTTCCACTGCGGCAACTGGGCGAAAAGTTTCACGCCCGCCGTCCGCGTTTCCACCGCGCCGATACTCGGCTCGGCGCTCGGCCTCGAAAACACCTGGGGCGCGCTCGACGGGCGCGCGCAGGCCGGCCCGCTCACTTTCGCGCGCATCACGACCGACGACACGCGCGGCGTCATGCGCGCCTACGTCGGCGAGGGCGAACTGACGGACGACGAACTGCCGACCTTCGGCAACCGCGCCGTCGCGCGCGTGCCGCGGCTCCAGAAACTCATGCGCCACGTCTGCCGCGAGGGCTTTGAGCATCACGTCGCGATGAATGCCTCGCACACCGCCGCCATTCTGGAGGAGGCATTTTCCCTCTATCTCGGATGGGACGTTTATCACCACGAAAAACCCGCCGCCTGATCCCGCCCCGCCTCGTCACCCGCCCGGCCACTCATCTCGCCATCCAACCCGCCACCCGCATCGCCACTCGCATCGCCATCCACCTCGCCACCCGCCACTCATCCCGCTACCCGCCATGCACACCGATACCGAACTCGCGCGAAAATCGCTCCTCTACCGCCGCGAAATTCTGCGCGTCATCAGGCGGGCGGGCGCCGGCCACACCGGCGGCGACCTTTCGTGCATCGACATTCTCAACGTCCTTTATAACCGCGTCCTCCGCGTTGCGCCGGCGGATTTTTCCGACCCGGATCGCGACCGTTACGTGCAAAGCAAAGGGCACTCGGTCGAGGCGCTTTATGTCGTCCTCGCGGACCGCGGATTTTTTCCCGCCGCCGCGCTCGACACGCTTTCCCATTATCGCTCGCACTTTGCCGGGCATCCCACGCGCGACGTCCCCGGCATCGAGCAAAACACCGGGGCGCTCGGCCACGGCCTGCCCATCGCGACGGGCATGGCCATCGCGGGAAAACTGGATTCCGCCGCCTGGCGTGTCTTCACGCTGCTCGGCGACGGCGAACTCGCCGAAGGCTCGAACTGGGAGGCGGCGATGGCCGCCGCGCACTACAAACTCGACAACCTCACCGCCATCGTCGACTGCAACACGCTTCAGATCACCGGTCGCACGCGCGACGTCATGGGCAACGAGCCGCTCGATGCCAAATGGGCCGCTTTCGGATGGGCCGTGCGCCGCGTGCCGGGCCATGACCTCGGCGCGCTCACGGCGGCGCTGTCGTCCCCACCCGAGCCGGGCCGCCCACGCGTCTTTGTCGCGGACACGCGGAAAGGCAGCGGAATCAGTTTCATGGAAGACGCCGCCAGATGGCACCACGGCGTCCCGACCGACGACGAATACAAACGCGCCCTCGCCGAACTCGACGCCAGGCTTGCGCAACTGGAAGGAGCCGCCGCATGAGCGCGCCGGCGTCCCCCATGCACAGCCCGGAGGCGGCGCGGGTTGCCGCGCGTCTCGGCCTGCGGCCCGGCCGCGCCAACATCGACGTCTTTGCCGGCACGCTGCTCGCGCTCGCCCGCGCGGACCGCAACATCCTCGCCGTCACCAGCGATTCGCGCGGCTCCGGGAAACTCGTTCCCTTCGGCGACGCGCTGCCCGCGCAACTCATCGAGGTCGGCATTGCCGAGCAAAACCTCGTCGGCATCGCCGCCGGCCTTGCCTCGTGCGGCAAAAAACCATTCGCGGTGTCGCCCGCGTGCTTCCTCACGGCCCGCGCGCTTGAGCAGGTGAAAAATGACGCGGCCTATTCGGACAACCCCGTCGTCCTCGTCGGCATCAGCGCCGGGGTCAGCTACGGCGCGCTCGGCACGACGCATCACTCGCTTCACGATTTCGCCGCGTTGCGCGCCATCAACAATCTCACGATCATGGCGCCCGCCGACAATTTCGAGACATGCGGCGCCGTCCGCCACGCGGCCTCGGCGGCGCATCCCGTTTATCTCCGTTTCGGCAAGGCGCCCCTTTGCGACATTTCCAATCCCGCCGAGCCATTCGTCGCCGGCAAGGCCCGCGTGCTTTGCGACGGCGCCGACGCCGCGCTCATCGCGACCGGCGAAACCGTCATCCATGCGCGACTCGCCGCCGCATACCTGCGCGAGACCGCCGGCATCGCATGCCGCGTGTTGAGCGTGCCCGCGATCAAACCGCTCGACGCCCCGGCCATTCTCGACGCCGCGCGCGAGTGCCGCGCCCTCGTCACCGTCGAGGAGCACATGGTCAGCGGCGGCCTCGGCGAGGCGTGCGCCGCGCTTGTCGCGCAGTCGCCGCATCACCCGCGGATGCGCCTCCTCGGCATTCCCGACGAGCGCACCGTCACCGGCAGCCAGGCGGAAATTTTCCGCCATTACGGCCTCACGATGGAAGGCGTGGCCGCCGCAGTTCACTCGCTTTTATTCTGAAATTTTTCCCAAGCCGAAAAACCCTCATTTTTCCCAACCCAAAAAAAATCCATGCCGCTTGTCCTCGCACTCGACCAAAGCACCTCGACGACGAAAGCCCTGCTCTTCGACGAAAAGGGCCGCTGCCTCGACACCGAGACACGCGGGCACCGGCAGCTCTATCCGCGCCCCGGCTGGGTCGAGCACGACGCCGGGGAAATCTGGCAAAACACACTCGCCGTCCTGCGCGCGCTCGCGGCCCGGCACGACGCGCGGCGCGGCGACATCGCGTGCCTGGGCATCACCAACCAGCGCGAAACCATCGTCGTCTTCGAGCGCGGCAGCGGACGCCCGTTGCGGCCCGCGATCGTGTGGTCGTGCCGCCGCGGCGACGCCCTTTGCGCGGAGCATCGCAAGGCCGGCGCCGAACCGCTGGTCCACGCCCGCACCGGCCTGCTTCTCGACGCCTATTTTTCCGCGTCAAAAATCCAGTGGCTCGTCCGCAACGACGCCGGCCTTCGCGCAAAACTCGCGCGGGGCGACGCGCTCATCGGCACCATCGA
Source organism: Opitutaceae bacterium (assembly GCA_031263125.1). Classification (GTDB taxonomy): domain Bacteria; phylum Verrucomicrobiota; class Verrucomicrobiia; order Opitutales; family Opitutaceae; genus Ereboglobus. Next base: position 5,231 of record JAISGL010000022.1, read on the forward strand.
CGCCTACCTGGTTTACCGGCTCACCGGCGGAAACGTTTTCGCCACCGATCCCACCAACGCCAGCCGCACGCTGCTCTTCGACATCACGCGCCTGTGCTGGGACGACGCCTTGTGCGCCCTCTGGGACGTGCCCCGCGCGGCCCTTCCCGAAGTGCGCGAGAGCAAGGCCGGCTTCGGCGCCACGACGCTCGGTGGCGCGCTCGCGAAACCGCTTCCGATTCGCGGCGTGATTGGCGATTCGCAGGCGGCGCTTTTTGCGCAACGCTGTTTCGCGCCGGGCGCGGCCAAGGCGACTTTCGGCACCGGCTCATCGCTCATGCTCAACATCGGACGCGAACCGCGCATCTCCGGGCGCGGCATCGTCACCGCGCTCGCGTGGGTGCTCGACGGACAGCCCGTTTACGCGTTCGAGGGCATCATCATCAGCGCCGCCGCGACGCTCTCATGGCTGGCCGGGCAACTCGGCATCATCGGGCACGCCGCCCAGTCCGAAGCCATCGCCGCCTCGCTCGACGGCAACGGCGGCGTTTATCTCGTCCCCGCGTTTTCCGGCCTCGGCTTCCCCCGCTGGCAGCCGGCGGCGCGCGCCGCCATCACCGGCCTCAGCGGACACAGCGACCGGCGGCACGTGGTGCGCGCGGCGCTCGAATCGATTTCCTACCAGGTGCGCGACGTGCTCGACGCTCTTCGCGACGAGGCCGGCATGCCGTTGCGCAGCCTGCACTGCGACGGCGGCCCCACGTCGAACCGCTGGCTCATGCAATTCACCGCCGACATTGCCGGCGTGGAATTGCGCGCCGCGACCATGCCCTGCCGCTCCGCGCTCGGCGCCGTTTTCATGGGCTTGCTCGGGGAAAAAACATACGCCTTGCCCGCCGATTTGGACAGGTTGCCAAACGAGGACATTTGTTATTCACCCATCATGTCCGCGGCCAATGTCCAACGTTGTTATTCCGGCTGGCAAAACGCCGTGCGCCAGACAATTCCGCCGGCCTGACGGCCTGTCCCCTCTCATTTTTCCTCTCATTTTTTCACCTCATGAAACATACCCGACACATCCCGCTCACTCGCCGCATCCGACTAATCCCGCTCATTGTTCTGGCCTGTGTTTTTTCCGCGCCCCTCGACGCGGGCAAACGCGCGCTCATCGACACCACCGGATCGCCCCACGCAAAAATGTACATGCCCGATCTCGGCGACGTGAAATGGACCGCGGGCTTCTGGGCCGAACGCTTCGCCGTCTGCCGCGACACGATGGTCCCGCACATGTGGGATATTTTCAAGGACGACGAAGGCAGCCACGCCTGGGCGAATTACCGCATCGCCGCGGGCCTTCAAAAAGGGGATTTCGCCGGCCCGCCATTCAACGACGGCGATTTTCTCAAATGGGTCGAGGCCCTCTCGCAAATCCACGCCGTCACGCGCGACCCCGCCATCGACGCGCAACTCGACCGCATCATCGAAGTCGTTGCCAATGCCCAGCGCGAGGACGGCTACCTCCACACGCAAACCATCATCCCGCAACGCAACGGCGGCGACGTGCGCGAGTTTGCCGACCGCGAGCATTTCGAAACCTACAACATGGGGCATCTCATGACGGCCGCCTGCGTTCACCACCGCGCGACCGGCAAGACCACCATGCTCGCCCTCGCGCGCAAAGCCGCCGGCTACATCGGGCGCCTTTGCGACGAACGCCCCGCCGAACTCGCGCGCAACGCCATCTGCCCCTCGCATTACATGGGAGTCGTCGAACTCTACCGGACCACCCGCGAGCCGCGTTACCTGGAGCTTGCGCGCCGGCTCATTGAAATCCGCTCGCTCGTGCCGCCCGATGTTGGCGGCGACCAGAACCAGGATCGCGTTCCGTTTCACGAGTCCGCCGAAGCCGTCGGCCACGCCGTCCGCGCGAATTATCTCTACGCCGGCGTCGCCGACCTCGTTGCCGAGGACGGCGACCGCTCCCTGCTCGAAACCCTCGCGAAACTCTCCGCCAACGTCGCCGGGCGCAAACTCTACATCACCGGCATGACCGGCGCCATCTACGACGGCGCCTCGCCCGACGGCGTTGATTACACGCAACACCACGCGATCAAAACCATACACCAGGCGTACGGCCGCGATTATCAACTCCCCAACCTCACCGCCTACAACGAAACATGCGCCACCATCGGCTACGCGATGTGGACATGGCGCATGCTCGCGCTCACCGGCGACGCCCGCTGCGCCGACCTCTTCGAGCAGGCTCTCTACAACGGCGTGCTCCCCGGCATCAGCCTCGAAGGCAGGGATTATTTCTACGTCAACGCCCTCAAAAAACTCCACGATTTCAAAGTTCCGCTCCGCTGGTCGCGCACGCGCGAACCAAACATCCCCGTCAGCTTCTGCTGCCCGCCCAACGTCGTGCGCACCATCGCCGAGGCGCACAACTACGTGTATTCGCTTTCCGACGACACGCTGTGGGTGAACCTCTACGCCGCCAGCGCCCTCGATACCGCGTGGATCAATGGCGACCGCATCCGCCTCCGCCAGAAAACCGATTATCCGTGGGACGGCGCCGTGAAACTCATCATCGACGAAGCGCCCGCCCGCGCCGTCACGATCAAACTCCGCATCCCCGGCTGGCTCCGGCGCCCCGCCACCGTGCGCGTTGCTGGGCAGCCCTCCCCGGCGGACGAACCCAAACCCGGCGCCTATTATGAAATCAAACGCACATGGAAATCCGGCGACGTGATTGAACTCACCCTGCCCTTCGACACCGAACTCTGGGAAGCCAACCCGCTCGTCGAGGAAACCCTCGGCCAGGTCACCGTGAAACGCGGCCCCCTTGTATACTGCCTTGAGTCAAACGACCTCCCGAAAAACATCCGCCTGTCGGACGTCGCCGTCGCCGTGAAATCCGCCCACGCCCATGCGCACGCACACGCGCATGATTGCTGTGAAACCGGACACGCGACGATTGCCGGAGCGCAAGTGCGCACGGTATCCATCCCCGCGCTCGCGCTGAAGCGGGAGCCGTGGGAGCCTGGAGAACTCTATCGCGCCCTCGCCGAACCCGCCCCTGAATCTTTCACCCTCAAACTCATCCCCTACTACGCCTGGGGCAACCGCGGTGACACCGAAATGTCCGTCTGGCTGCCGGTGCGGTAGGCGGCGGATATCCGGGTTGCAGATACCCGCTTTTATCCCTTGTTGCCCGGTAATTTTTTTCGTTATGCCCGCAATCCAAAACACACACAGCACACACAACACAGCCTCCCAGCCTCACGTTCCTCCACCAACCGGAGACGCGACACACATCACCCGCCAGCAATGGAAATGGACCGCCCTCGCCGGCATGGCGTCGTATCTCGACGCCGGCTCCATCGTCGCGCTCGGCGCCGGACTCGCGCTCTTTCAAACCTACCTCGGCCTCACCGACGGCATGATCGGCGTCCTCGCCGCCATCGGCCCCAACGCCCTCGGCTGCGCGCTCGGCGCCATTTTCGGCGGGTGGCTCGGCGACAAACTCGGGCGCAAATTCATCTACCAATACGACCTCATGGTCTACGCCGCCGGCATCCTCTGCATCGCGCTCGCGGTGAGCTGGCCCATGCTCCTCATTGGCACATTCGTGGTCGGCGTCGCCGTCGGCATCGACGTGCCAACCTCCCTCGCGCTCGTCGGCGAACTCGCCCCGCCCAAGGCGCGCGGAAAACTCCTCGGCTTCACGCAAGTCGCCTGGTCGCTCGGCCCCGTCATCGTGCTGCTCCTCGCGCTCGTGCTCGCGCCGCTCGGCATGCTCGGCATCCGCATTGTCTTCCTGCAACTTTTCGCCGCGGCTGTCGTTACGTGGATTCTGCGGCGCGGCCTTGCGGAATCGGTGCGCTGGAAGGAAGCCCGCGCCAAAACCCCGGAATCGCGGCGCAACATCACGGCCCTTTTTTCCGGCGCCAACCTCCGCGCGCTCGTCTGGACCGCGACGATTTATCTCTTCTGGAATCTCGCCGCGGGCACCGCCGGCATCTTCAATCCCTACATCATCAGCACGCTCAATGCCGGCGGACAGGCCGCCAGCGTCGGCCTTTCCAGCCTCAATTTCATCATTTCCATGATCGTGGTCATCGCCGTTTTCATGCGGTATTCCGACCGCAGTCACGGCGCCCGCAAAACACTCTGGGGCATCGGTGCGATCATGCAGATCGCCGGCTACGGCCTGTTCCTCGTCCTGCCCTTTGACGTCGTCACTGTCTTCGTCAACATCGCGCTCTTCGCGGCGGGCGGCGCGCTCGCCGGCGAGGCATTCTACAAGGTTTTCAGCCAGGAGCTTTTCCCGACCATGCTTCGCGGCACCGCGCAAGGCATCACCTTCGGCGTGGCCCGCACCCTGCTCGCCGTCTGGAGTTTTTTCGTGCCGGTGCTCGCGCATCTCGACATCCGCTGGGTCGCCGGCCTGCTCACGCTTTTCCTGCTGATCAGCGGCGTCGTTGGTTTCTTCTTCATGCCCGACACGTCCGGCAAAACCCTCGAACAAATCGAAGCCGAACGCTCCTGATTCCATTTTGTGAAAATGTTTTTCCCGTTATTTTCAGTCGCTCTTCAAACAGGGCTTCCTCAAGTCCGGCTTCCTCAAGCCGGAGGCTTGAAAGATATTAGCCGGTGGTTAAGCGAGTGCTCCGCACGAGCGACACCACCGGATATGATCGTAGACAAAAACAGCATCCCGGAGGGATGCCAGAGAGATTGCATTACGATTTCTGGCATCCCTCCGGGATGCTGTGCTTTTTCTCTTTTTTCCGGTGGTGTCGCTCGCAAAGCTTCGCTCAACCACCGGCTTGTTTCTGGCAAGCCTCCGGCTTGCTCCGGCGCCTCCGCTCAAACGAGCGGGGAATATTAACAAAGCAGAACTGATTCATTTTCCGCCACGCTATTCGCCATCACGCCATCCACCACCACGCCATCCACCATCACGCCGCTCGCCACGCCGCTCCCCACGCCATCCACCATGCCAACACCATTTGCCGTTTCCCATCTCCGCTGCGAATATCTCGAAAACCCGCTCGGCATCGACGAGCTTCGCCCGCGCCTGTGCTGGCGCGTCGGGTCCGACCGCCAGGGCGCGCGCCAGACGGCCTTCCGTATCCAAATATCAACTACACTTGAAAAACTCGCCGCCGGCGACGCCAACCTCCTCGACACGGGCCGCGTGGAAAGCGACCGCACCACGCACGTCGAATATTCGGGCAGGCCGCTTGCCTCGCGCATGACCTGTCACTGGCGGGTCGAGTCGTGGGACGAAACCGGCGCCTCCGCCATTTCCGCCCCGGCATTCTGGACAATGGGCCTGCTCTCCCCAACCGACTGGCACGCGAGCGCCCGCTGGATCGCCGCCGACCCGGAAATCATCCGCCGCGACCCCGACGCCCGCGCCCCCACCCTGACGCAGCCGGGCACCCCCGCCGTCTTCCGCCGCGAATTCGACATCCCCGCGCCCATCCGCCGCGCCACGCTCTACGCCACCGCGCGCGGCCTCTTTGAATTCACCGCCAACCGCCGCCCCGTCACCGCCGACCTCTTCGCCCCCGAGTGGACCGATTACGACAAACGCATCCACTGCCGCGCCTACGATGTGACCGCGCTTCTCGCCCAAGGCCGCAACACCCTCGAAGCCACGCTCGGCGACGGCTGGTGGAGCGGTTACGTCGGCTGGCAGGAAACGCGCGCCCGCTACGGTTCGCTCGAAAACAGCCTCCTCGCGCAACTCGAAATCGAACTCGCCGGCGGCGGCACGCTCACCTTCGCCACCAACCGCGGGTGGCTTTGCGCGACAGGCCCGATCATCGAATCCGATTTCATGATGGGCGAAATCTGCGACGCCCGCCGCGAGCCGCGCCACTGGCTCCCCGCGCGCGAAGTCCCCCCGCCCGCCGCCCGGCTCGTCGCCCAGCGTTCCGAGCCTGTCCGCTGCACGGAGGAACTCGCCCCCGTTTCCATCAACGAAATCACGCCGGGCGTTTTCATTTTCGACTTCGGCCAGAATCTCACCGGTCGCGTCCGCCTGCGCCTCGACTCCGCTCCCGCCGGCACGCGGCTCGTGATTCGCCACGGCGAACGTCTCAACCCCGACGGCACGCTCTACACCGAAAACCTCCGCCGCGTCAAAGCCACCGACACCTACATCGCGCGCGGTGGCGGCGATGAAACCTACGAGCCGCGTTTCACGTTTCACGGTTTTCAATACGCCGAACTCACCGGCTTCCCCGGCACACCGGCGCCCGCCACGCTCACCGCGCGCGTCATCCACTCCGCCACGCCGCCCGCCGGCCGCTTCGAGTGCTCGCACCCCGGCGTGAACCGACTCTGGCTCAACGCCCTCTGGTCGCAGCGCGGCAACTTCCTCACCGTCCCGACCGACTGCCCGCAGCGCGACGAACGCCTCGGCTGGATGGGCGACGCCCAGGTCTTCATCCGCACCGCGAGTTGCAACATGAACGTCGCCGCCTTCTTCACCAAATGGATGACCGACGTCGAGGACTCGCAAACCCCCGACGGCATTTTCCCGGACATCGCCCCGCGCCTTCGCGAAGGCGAAAACTTCACCGGCCTCGACGACCTCCTCGGCGGCGCCGGCTGGGCCGATGCCGGCATCATCATCCCGTGGACAATCTGGCGCGTTTACGGCGACACCCGCATCATCGAAAAACACTGGCGCGCCATGACCGCGTGGCTCGATTATCTCGAACGCGCCAACCCCGGTCACCTCCGCACCCGCGACCTCCGCAACAACTACGGCGACTGGCTCTGCATCCCCACCGACACCCGTTTCCGCGCGCACTCGCCGATGAAAAATCTCCTCGCGACTGCTTACTGGGCCGACGACGCCGCGAAGATGGCCGCCATGTCCCGCGCCCTCGGACGCGCCGCCGACGCGCAACGCTTCACCGCGATGTTCGCGCGCGTGCGCGACGCGTTCCGGCGCGAGTTCATCCGCTCCGACGGAAGCATGACCGTCGAAACGCAAACCGCGTATCTCCTCGCGCTCGCCTTCGACCTCATGCCCGAAAACCTCCGCGCCGCCGCCGCCGCGCACCTTGTTGAAAACATCCGCGCTCTCGGCTGGCACCTCAGCACCGGCTTCATCGGCATCAGCCACCTCAACCCCGTCCTCACCGAAACCGGCCACAACGACATCGCCCACCGCCTCCTCCTCCAGGAAACGTATCCCTCGTGGCTTTACCCCGTGTTGCACGGCGCCACCACCATCTGGGAACGCTGGAACGGCTGGACCGAAAAAGACGGCTTTTTCGAGCCGTCGATGAACTCCTTCAACCACTACAGCCTCGGTTCCGTCGGCGAATGGCTCTTCCGCCACGTCGCCGGCATCGAGGCGGACCCCGCGCACCCCGGCTTCCAGCATTTTATTCTCCGCCCGCATCCCGGCCCCGGCCTCACGCACGCGTGCGCCTCCCTCGAAACGCTTCACGGCAAAATCGAAAGTGCGTGGAAAACCGCCCCGTCCACCGGTGTATTCAAATGGTCGGTACGCATCCCCGCCAACACGACCGCGCTCGTCCACGTCCCCGGAGAAACACCCCCGCGCACCCTCCCCTCCGGACGCTACACTTTCCAAACCCCGCCGGACGCATAGCCTGATGAACACGCCCCCGGCAATCCTCGCATCCGCAACCTTCCCCGCCCTCCCGTTCGGCGCGCCCGCGCCCGCCGCCCGGTGCAACCCAAAGTCACGCCAGCCGCCAACCCCCGCGCATACCTCTGCGGATGCGAACGAATGTGGTGGTGAGTCGTGGCAAACGATGCGGGAGAGTGATGCGAGTAAATGTGCGGGAGAGCCGCGAAGCGGTTCAATGTAAATAACCGTGGGTGAGGAGCAACGCGACGCAACCCACGGTAACAGAATATAACACTCACGTCCCTGAAAGGGGCGAACTGGCAAACATCCCTGCGCGGCAACCGGTTCGCCCACTGCTTTCAGGGACGTGTAGGGTGCTGTCAAATCCGTGGGTTCCGGCGCGTTGCGCCTTCACCCACGGTTATTCGTATTGAGTCCCTTCGCGCAAGCCAAAGGGGTCAGGACCAGGGTCTTTTCTTTTAGGAACGCAAGAGGCGCAGGGCGAGGGTGGGGGTGCGCTGCATCGCTTCCTGCATCGCCACCATGTTCTGTCCTCCATAGTGCTCCGCCCGTAACGCCAGCA
>JAISGL010000155.1 GCA_031263125.1 Opitutaceae bacterium
CGCCGATGACATGCACAAGCCCCGACTGTGCAATTTTCCTGCCCGCGACAGCCTCGCTATAGCCGCAAAACCGGTAGTCCTTGGGATCGTCGACGAGTCCTGCGCGCACGGGATTCAAGTCGATGTATGCGGCCACGACGCGAACGGCGCGTCCGTCCAACAGAACGAGCACGCTCTTGAAACGCTCGGCCCAAAGCGTGCCGAAGCGGTTATGGTTTTTGTTGAACCAGATGGTAAAGCGTTGTTTGAGCAGCTTCATGAAAGCCGAGACATCGTTCATGAGAGCAAGCTGCTGTTTGCGCCAAGCCTCGGCATCGGGGCCGCCAGCCTTGAGCTGCGCTTCGACAACCGCCAGCGAAGCCGTTTGAAAGCGGGTTGGTTCCGGGTAGAGCAAACGATAACGACGCAGATGTTCCTCGTCGGAAACCGGCGCTTTTTTCGGAACCCTGACAAGCACATGGAAGTGATTTTCCATGATGGCGTAGGTAAGAATGGAAACGCCGCAGTAGTCGGCGATTTGCCACATTTGCCGGCGGAACATCTCCTTGGCGTCCTCGTCGAAGAGCCGTTCGCCGTTAACGGTGCGGGAGATGCAGTGGTAAACGGCATCCTCCCCATGAATTTTTATCCGTGCGATTCTCATGCGGAAAAGAGTCACTGAAAAACAGCCACGCTGCAAGCCTAATCTAGAGTCTGTCCCTGTTTTTATAGTCTCTTTACAGTTTTCGTTCGCACATTAATCCGAGTTCCGCAGTTCGTCCGGATGGCAAAAAAACTTTCAGAGGAGAACAGTTTTTTGTTCGGGCGCGTTTCAGAGAGAGGGAAACGTTATTGCGTGGGACATGTAGGGGATTCGGCCATAAATAAATTGCCATTTATGAGGAGGTCTTGAAGCGACCACGTTGATGGTGGCGGCAGCCGTGATGGTGACGAACCATTTGCGCAAACCGGTGTGCTTCCGCCTCTCTTTGGCGAATTCATTTTAGCCGAGTCCCTTGGGCGTATCCTCGCCCTGCGTAAGCGTGTCATTATGGATTTGACCGGGAAATGGCACTACTTTGCGCGCTCCTGCGAAGCCGGTCCGGTTGACAGGCCGCGTTTGCGCATGATCGCTTCCACGCGATACAGGCTGAAGAGCGAGATGAAAAAAATCACACTCAATATCAGCATGATGTAACGATACGGGCCGATCTCCAGCGTGCCGAGCAATGGCAGCGTGAGCGTTTGCGTTGTGCCTTTGAGCCAGTCGAAAAACCATCCGCAAAACGGGCTGATCACCAGCGCGATCACGACCGATTGCAACACGACGTTGGCCGAGAAAAATTGCCCGAGATAGAGCGCGGGAAACACTTCCTGCCCGAGCATGAACTGGCAGAGCATGATCGCCCAATACATCACGCCCGTGATGAGCGACGAGATGAGAAACGTCGTGTCATCCCGGATGAAGAAAAACGAAAGCAGATACGCGACGCTTTGTATCCAGAGCGACCAGCGCAGCACGCGAAACACCTTCCATTTGTCGAGCAGCAGGCCGACGGGAAACGCCACGACAATCCACACGAGCGACGGCCACGAGAGCGCGCGCCCGATTTCCCCGATGCTCATGCCCAGTTCGTTCATCGGGAAAAAAACGAGAAACGACGACGCGGTCATCGACGCGTACACCATGAGGCGGCAAATGTAGGTCCACCAGTTGAGCGAGTCGGAAAAACATTCGCGAAAATAAGTGACGACGGAGCGGGCTGCCCGCACGGGCAGGGGTGGTCGCGCGGAGGTCGCGCCGCCCGTCGCGTTTTTTCCGGCATTGCCGCCGGGCATGGGCGGATATTCGCCTTCGCGCACAAACCAGCACATGGCCATGAAGCCGGCAAAATTGACAACGGCCATGCCGAGGAAAACTTCCTTGGGAAACTTCACGCCAAGTCCGAACAGCCAGTAGTTGAAAATAAACGTGGCCAGCGCGCCGACGATGCGGAAGAGCGCGAGAAAGCGTCCCATGTGGCTTTCCGGCACCACGTCGCGGAAAAGATAAAAGTAGATCGACGAGGTGCCGGCGTAGAACAGATAAAAAACGCCGACCATCAATCCGTACATCAGCACGGCGGGCGGACAGGGAAGGTGTTGCGCAAGCGTCTGCATCCACGAATAGCGCATGAGCCACGCCGCGATGTCGGGCGCGTAGGGCGTGAGCACGAGCAGCAGCGAAACGAATGGCGTGACGAAAAACAGATATGGAATGCGGCGTCCCCAGCGTGAGCGCGTGCGGTCGGAATTGTAGCTGTAGATCGGGTTGAGCACGAGCTGCATCACCTGGATGAGCGTGCCGACGATCCACGCGATGTGCGCGTCGCTTGCGCCGGCTTGCTTGAGCAAAATCGGAAGCACGCGAGGCTCAAACTGGTTGCCGACCATGAACACGAGGTCGCCGATCAGCAGCCAGATGAAGAGCATCGCGAGTTGCCGGCGATTGTAGGTGAGCGTGCCCGCGCGGAAAAGTTTTTGTGCGGCCTGGCTCATGAGCGGCAACCTTTCGCGGAGCAAGGAGCGTGGGTCTCCAGACCCGCGCGGGATTCGGGCATTTCTCCGGGAGCGTGGGCAGAGATGCCGGCAAAATGGCGCGCTCTCTTCGCTCTCTTTTTTGGATGCCTATCGCGGGCAGAGATGCCCGCGCTCCCAGGGGCTGCCGCGTTTTTTGAAAATTTCAATCGCGGTTTTTGAATCAGGTAAAACGAGCTTTGCGGGTTTTGTGAGGCTTGCAGGTCTTGCGCGGAACCGGAGGTCCGCGCTTCCCACGCTCCCCACGCTCCTTGCCTTTCTGTTTCGCGCAATTCGCGCAATTCACACAATTCGCGCAGTTCGACGGTGAGGCGGATGTTGCGGATTTCGGCGGCGCCGGAAAATTCGAGATCGGCGTCTCCTTCGAGCGAGTGATTCCACATGGCGTTCTCCGGAAATACACGCACGCGACCTTGCTGCCAGTCGCCCGCTTTGAGGAAGTTCAGGTCGGCCACGATGCCGAAATCACCGATGGCGGACTTCTCGCGTTTCGATGGCATGCGGATGATGAGGCGTCCTTTGATTGCCGGCTTGTATTCAAAATCCAGATACGCCTCGTAATCACTGTTGTCGCGGAGCGTGGCGGCGGTGGCGTCGTCCATGCGCAGGCGCAGCGGCGTGGCATTCACGCGCGTCGCCGCAGGGGACGATGTCGCGGATGCGTCATTTGCCGGGATGAGTTTTCCGTCGCGCGCGACGAGGCGGATTGTTTTTGCGGGTGCTCGTTTGGGTTCGGATTCGGTGATGAGGCGTTCGGCGCCGGCGAGCAGGCTGCGGGCCTCCTTGCCGTCGAGACGCGACAGGGCGAGCGCGATTTGGTCCAGCAACGCGTGGCCGGGCCAGTCCGCGCTTTTGCGTTCGATGGCGCGGGCGCGCTGGCGGAGCTTGAAGAGTCGCAGGGGCAGTTCGGTGAGCGATGGGTCGGAGTCGATGCCTTTGAAACGGGCGGCGTGGTTTTCCGTGATGCGCAGGAACGCGCCCTGGTCCTCGACGGAGGGTTCGATCTGGCTGTTTTCGGTCCAGTCGTTCCATGTCGGAAGAAATATCCAGTCAATCCGGCGGGCGTTTTTCAGATTGTAGTCCCACATGGCGGCGTAGAGTTCGCCGTTGCCGCGCGGGAGGTGCGAAAAATCAAAACCCCAGCCGGCGCAGCCGCGGTTGTCGAAACCGGGCGTGGCAATTCCGACTTGCGGCGCATCGAAACCGTCGCCCGTCAGGCCGCGTGCTTTTTTGATGAAAGCGGCGATGTTTTTCTGGTAATCGACCGCGTCGCCGGGCGTGCCGTAGCGGTCCCAATGCGCGAGCATCGCGGGATCGCCGACGCGGCGTTCGCGCGGCGGCACCCAGGGGAAAACGCCTTGCGCGCCGGGAAGCAGGCCGCGTTGCGAGTTGAACCACGGGGCGCCTTTCATGCTGTTGAGCAGCACGACGGGCTGCACGCCAGGAATCGAGCGCGAGGCGCGCGAGGTGCGCAATTGCTCAAACTCGGGCGCGGTGAGTCCGTTGCCGAAGAGAAACATGACCGGGCGATTGTTGAAGCGCACGGCGACAGGCTCGGTGAAGACCTCCGTGACGAGATAATAATAGTTGCGGAAAAATTCGGCGAAGAGCGCCTTGCGGTCGGTGAGATCGGGGCGCTGCGAGGGCAGTTGCTGGAACAGCCAGCGGTCGCAGAGGTTGATGCCGATTTCAAAATCGTGGCGTTTCGCGAGCGCGGTGAGCGCGCGGCGGACGAGTTCGCTGCGATGCGTCGTGAAGCCCCACTCGATGAGGAAGCCGTCGATGTGCGCGGTTTTGGCCGAGAGGATTTGGTATTCGAGATAATCGGGATCGAGTTCGGATTGCATGCCGGCGAGCGGATACAACACGGTGGCAAGCTGGTGGCGTCCGTCATCGGGATTGATGAGGTCGGCGTTAAAATTGACGGACGGGTCTGGCCGGGAGCTTTTTGTCGCGGTGGCGCTGTAACTCCAGTGGCCGGTGGCGCCGTCGTGTTCGCGCGTGAGGCGTGTGTTGTGATAATCGGCGTACACTTTGCGGACAGCACGCTGGCTGGCTGGCAACCGGGCGTGGAGCGCGGGCGGCGTGATTGCGCAGGCAGCCAGGGCGAGCAGGGCGATGCCGCGAGGAATTTTTGCGCGAGAGATTTTCGGGTGTCGCGTGTTCATGGGTTGTTTGTCCGCAACGTACACCGAAAACGCAGGACGGGCAGCGTGCCGGAAATAGCATCGTTCAATGAATTGGTGATTAACCGATTATTGACTGATGTTACGCAGCCGGTCTTTCCTGAATCGAGCCGCCCTGCCGGGATTTGCGCCCGGCAGTCCCCCTTCCCTGTCGCACGCGCCATTCGCACGCCTCGCAAACCATCCCCGAAATCGTGGCGGAATTTCGCGGTGACCATCGGGAAAACCGGCGGCGACCGCTACAAGATCACCGACTTCATCGTGGGAAAACCGGGCACCGTGTCGTCCACATATTCTTACACGGACACCCTGGATCAAATCGAAAAGCGCAGCCCGGAGCTGCTGGAATTCAGCCTCGCGCCGACGCAACAACTCTGATGTCCCGCCGCTACGGAGCCTTTTCCTTGGGCCATAATTTCTTGATATTATTGTCGCTGTATTGTCCGGTAAATTCAAATGAACCGTCCTCAAGGCGTTGGACACGCAAGCCAACATGATTGAATCCTCCCATCCACATATATGAAACGGTGTTCTCGTTTATATCTATTCTTATTATTCCAATTTTTTGCAATTCCTCGGGAATAGGTTTCTCATGCGGATATACACCGATTACACGAATGTTGGCACCGTCCGTCTCCAAATAATGCCGCGTCCTCTCCTCCCAGACGGGAATATCCTCCGCGGAAAGCGTGGTCATGCATCTTTGCCCAGGGCGTTCGTGTTTCCAGATCATCGCATCACCAAAAGCAAATACGACTAAAGCCATGAACCCCAAAAGAACCAAGGCGGAACCAAGCAGCACGCTCATAAATATTATATAAGTAATCCGTTTCCACCAAGTGGTGATCCTTTTGAAGGCATGGATTATTCCTGTCCATGCCAGTTTCACAGGCACGACCGCGATAACCAATGCCAGAAACAGGGAGGTCAATGAGCGAAATGACAGAACCACAAGCAGGGACACGATATAAAATTTTGCCCGTGTGATACGGGGTTGGAACGACGCGATGAACGCAGGCAGGAGTATTATCGGAAGTGCCGGGTTGAACCAGTATGCTTCTCCAAAGTAGTATTCATGTTGAATACCAAACAATACAGTATAAACACATGCCGCGAACAGGACGACGCATATCCGCTCTATTTTTCCAATGCGCCTTGGCGGGGCGGTGTTGGCGACTCCCGCCTCCTCGTTGGATGTTGGAATTTGAGATTGTGAATCCACTGGCTGATTCAAACCCGTTGATATCATGCGCCGCAATCTTTTTTCGGATATTTTTTCACAAATGTTACGCGGCGTGTAACATCAGATAATAATAAAGGCAGTGGCAAAAGTGCGTTTATATATTTTTTCTTGCAGTAAAAAGTGTTTGGGTCAGTCGATTTGAGAAATGATATAGGTGTAGTCGCCGAGCCTGCCTTCTGGAAACTCGCTCCATAACGTAGAGCTTCCCGATCCAATTTCAGTTGGCGCAAATATCCTGGTATGTTCGATGCTGTAACGTTTGTTTTCAGGATAGTGACGCACGACCATGATTTGCCTGTCCGCACCCCAGCCCGAATTGCCCTTTTTTATTATCCCGCTGATCGCGGAAGCCTCGGGGCTGTCTTTCGCCATATTGGCAAGCTGCAATACGACAGCCACAGACGCATTGCGCATGGACGCTCCTTGCTTTGCATAGGGTTCAATCTCAATCACGGAGTCCCCGGCTTCGTTTTTTGTGACAACGGCCATGCTCGCCTCCAGCATCAGCCTTTCCTTGACCATCATGGTGTAAAACCGGCCGATTGCGTCATATTGTTTTTCAGACAGATCGGGGTGGTTTTCTTTCAGATACGTCATTAAAAAATCCACATCAGTCAGCGGTGATACGGGAGCGTGCATTTTCACCCCTGCGATGTTTGATGGGGGGACAACCGGTTGGTTTACGGTTGTTACCGCGGGAATCTGTTCTGATTCATGCGAAACCTGCTCCGTTTTGCGTTCCGTGCCCTTGGCAATTTCATTGTCTACAGGCTCTTTTGATTTGATAAGAATACTTATCATTATAATGACAACCAAGGCCAGCAGGGCGGCGGCAATTCCGATGATTATTTTTCTTTGTTTTAATATCATGCTTCCCCAGATGAAAACGAATGAGTCCTGATGCCAATGAAAGTTTTTCGTTGGTCCCTTGATGTTACGCAGCCTTGCCCGTCGCCACGGCGAGGAACGCCGCCAGCGCCGCGTCCGGCGCGGACGGGGGCGGGGGTTTCCAGCCGAGGACGAGACGGCTTTCCGGCGCGTGGCCGATGAGCGGGCGAAACACCACGTCAGCCGGCAGGTTGCGCGCCTCCGACGGCGTGATGAAGGTCGCGCCCACGCCCGCGCGCACGAGGCCGATGCTGTTGGCGCGCGGCCAGATTTCCTCGGCGATGCGCGGGGTCATCCCGGCCCGCGCGCACGCGGCGAGCACGCGGTCGTAGAATCCGGGGTTGTTGTTGCGCGGGAAAAGTACGAGCGGCGTGCCGGCCAGGTCGCGAAGTTTGAGCCTGGCGCGGCGCGCGAGGGCGTGGCCGGCGGGGAGCAGGATGCCGTTGCGCTCGCGCAGGAGCACGTGCGTGCGCAGGCCGGCGGGCGCGGCGGCGTCGGGGTGGAAGAAACCGCAGCCCAGTTCGCCGGCGCGGAGCGCGGCAAGCTGGGCCGCGGTCGGCGACTCGTTCAACTCCAGCCGGATGCCCGGATGCCGCCGCCCGAATTCGCGCACGATGCCGGGCAGCACCGTCGCCATCGCCAGCCCGGTGAACGCGATGCGCACGTGGCCCGACTCGCCGCGGATGAGCGAGTCCAGCTCGCCGCCAGCGAGGGCGAGCGAGCGCAGCACCGGCTCGATGCGGCGGGCAAAGGCGCGTCCGGCGGGCGTAAGCTCGACGCGGCGTTTCGTGCGGAGGAAGAGCGGGGCGCCGAGCGCGTTTTCGAGTTGCGCAATCTGGCGGCTGAGCGCGGGCTGCGCGACGGACAGCGACTCGGCGGCGCGGCGGAAATGAAGCTGCCCCGCCACTTCCAGAAAATAAACGAGGTGGCGCAGCTCGTAGGGAAACTGATACTTGTTTGGCATCAATCACGACCAAATGAGTATTTTTTGTTAAGGCAACTTTATGATAAGCTCACCCCGCTTTGAACACTTTGAACAATCAATCTGCCAGCACCATGCCTTGGAATGCCGCCACCTATGACGCGAGCCGCCGCTGTCTCGTGCCCTGCTTCGATGCCTTTTACGGCGCCGTGGCGGAGCTTGTGGCGCATACCGCGCCCGCGCAGCCGCGCATTCTCGATCTCGGCGCGGGCACGGGCATCGTCTCGGCCCAGGTGACGGCGCGCGTGCGTCCGGGCGGGCTGACGCTCCAGGACGGCTCCGGGGCGATGCTGGCGCAGGCGCGGAAACGCGTCGCGGACTTCACGCCCGCGCCGCGTTTTGTGGTCTGCGACTTTCGCGACGCGCCGCCGCCGGGCGAGTTCGACGTCGTCATGTCGGCGCTGGCGATCCACCACCTGGAGGACGGAGACAAGCGCGCCCTTTTCGCCCGCGTCCACGCCGCGCTCGCGCCGGGCGGCCTCTTCGTCAACGCCGAGCAGGTGCTCGCGCCGGACGCGTGGCAGCAGTCGTTATATACATTTCTCCACTACGACACCGCGCGGCGGCTCGGCGGCTCCGAGGCGGAAATCGCGGCGTCGCGCGCGCGGAAGAAATACGACCGTTGCGCCACCGTGGCCGACCAGCTCGCGTGGTTGCGCGAATGCGGTTTCGTCAATGTCGGCGAGTTTTTCCACTCCTTCCGCTTCTCGGTTTACGCAGGCTGGAAAGCCCCCGGCCCGCCGCCCATCACCGGCTAACCTTGCTCATCCTTCCATCTCGCTCACACTCTCTCATTCTCACACTCTCTCATTCTCTCTCTCCCTCATTTCCTCACTCCCTCCTATGCCTAAATCACTATTCCAAAAAGTCTGGGACGCCCACGCCGTCCGCCAGCTGGCCAACGGCCAGACGCAATTGCTCATCGGCACGCACCTCATCCACGAGGTGACAAGCCCGCAGGCCTTCGGCATGTTGCGCGACCTCGGCCTCAAAGTCCTCATGCCTCACCGCACGTTCGCGACGGTTGACCACATCATCCCGACCGACGCCGGCATCTCCGAACCCTTCGCCGATCCGCTCGCCGACGCGATGATCAAGGCGCTCCGCGCCAACTGCGCCGAATTTGGCATCACGTTTTTCGAACGCTCCACCGGCAAACAAGGCATCGTCCACATCGTCGGCCCCGAGCAAGGCATCACGCAACCCGGCGCCACCATCGCCTGCGGCGACTCGCACACCTCGACGCACGGCGCGTTCGGCGCGGTCGCACTTGGCATCGGCACCACGCAAATCCGCGACATCCTCGCCACGCAGACGATGGCGCTCTCGCCGCTCAAAGTCCGCCGCGTCGAGGTCAACGGAAAACTCCGCCCCGGCGTTTACGCGAAAGACGTCATCCTCCACATCATCCGCACGCTCGGCGTGAACGGCGGCACCGGTTACGCCTACGAATACGCCGGCGACGTGTTCGACGCCTTCACGATGGAGGAGCGCATGACCGTCTGCAACATGTCCATCGAAGGCGGCGCGCGCGTCGGCTACGTCAATCCCGACGAAACCACGTTCAAGTATCTCGAAGGCCGCCCCTACGCCCCGAAAGGCGCCGCGTGGACCGCCGCCATCGCCCGCTGGAAATCCTTCGCCTCCGACCCCGGCTGCCACTACGACGACGTTGTCAAAATCGACGCCGCCGACATCGCCCCCACCGTCACCTGGGGCATCAATCCCGGCCAGGGCATCAGCATTACCGAACACATTCCCGATCCCGCCAAAGCCACCGCGCCCGACGAAAAAACCTCCATCGAGGAAGCGCTCGCCTACATGAAATTGCAACCCGGCGCGCCGATCAAAGGCGCCAGGATCGACGTCGCCTTCCTCGGCTCGTGCACAAACGGACGCCTCTCCGATTTTCTGGAAGTCGCCAAATACATCAAAGGCCGCAAAGTCGCCGCCGGCGTGAAAGCCATCGCCGTCCCCGGCTCGCAAGGCGTCGCCATGATCTGCCAGTCGCTCGGCATCGACAAAGTCTTTTCCGAGGCCGGCTTCGAATGGCGCGACGCCGGCTGCTCGATGTGCCTCGCGATGAATCCCGACAAACTCGTCGGCGACCAACTCTGCGCCAGCTCCTCGAACCGCAACTTCAAAGGCCGCCAGGGCAGCCCGACCGGACGCACGCTCCTCATGAGTCCGCTCATGGTCGCCGCCGCCGCCGTCACCGGCCAGGTCAGCGACGCTCGCGAAGTCTTTTCCGTCAGTAACTGACGGAAAAGACAGTTGAAGTTGGAAGTTTAAGTTTAAGTTTTTCCGAACCCAAACCTTGAACAAAAACGCCCGGCTTCCCGCGCCTCACGCATCCTTGGCACATCGCACACCGCACATCGCACATCCACCGCCTACCGCCCACCGCACATCGCTCCCGACAACTTAAACTTAAACTCTAAACTTAAACTCTCGTTTAAAATCATGGCCCTTGCAAAAATCACCCACATCACCGGACGCGGCGTTTACGTCGCCGGCAACGACATCGACACCGACCGCATCATCCCCGCGCGCTTCATGAAGTGCGTCAGCTTCGACGGCCTCGGCGAATTCCTCTTTTATGACGTCCGCAAAAACGCCGACGGCACCGACAAGCCGCACCCGCTCAACGAACCCCGCCACGCCGGCGCCACCATCCTCCTCTCCGGGGCGAATTTCGGCTGCGGCAGCTCGCGCGAACACGCCCCGCAGGCGCTCCAGAAACACGGCTTCCGCGCCGTCATCGCCGAAAATTTCGCCGAAATTTTTTTCGGCAATTCGACGACACTCGGCATGCCCTGCATGAGCGCGAAACGCGAGGACATCGCCAGAATCGCCGCCGCCATCGAAAAAGACCCGGACATCGAAATCACAATTGACGTCGCCGGCCAGCAAATCCGTTTCGGCGCCGACAGCGTGCCCGCCACGCTCCGCGACAGCGCGCGCGACGCCCTCGTCAACGGCCGCTGGGACGCCATCGGCGAACTCATGGAAGGCAAAGACGCCATCCTCAACCTCGCGCAAAAACTCCCATATCCCGCCGCCTGAG